>NZ_VRVE01000008.1:0-103517 GCF_008040035.1 Methylobacterium sp. WL9 | reverse complement strand
GCCCTCGGCGAGCCTGTGGCCGAGCGGGCTCGCTGGCGCGGCGCTGGTGCTTGCCGCCGATATCGCCGTGCGCCTGCTGCCGACGCGGCCCGAACTGAAGCTCGGCGTTGTCACGGCACTGGTCGGCGCGCCGTTCCTGATCGGCCTCCTCTTCCATCATCGGGGGAGGGGCTGATGCGCCTCGGCGTGCAGGGGGGCGTGGTCCGCATCGGCGCGCGCACGATTCTCGACAACGTGACGTTGAGCGTCGGCGCGGGCGAGTTCGTCGGCCTCGTCGGTCCGAACGGGGCCGGTAAGACGACGCTGCTGCGCCTGCTCGCCGGCCTGATTGTGCCCAGTGCCGGCCGGGTCGTCCTCGACGGGCGTCCGCTCGGCACCGTCAGCCGTGACGAGCGCGCTCGCCGGGTCGCAGCCTTCTTCCACGGGGCCGGCATCGGCTGGCCGATGCGGGTGCGCGAGATCGTGGCGCTCGGCCGCCTGCCGCATCGCCGCGCTTTCGCCGGCGAGGATGCCGCTGATCAGGCTGCGATCGCGCGAGCGATGGCGCTGACGCAGATCGGCCACCTCGCCGACCGGGTCGAGCCGACGCTCTCGTCCGGCGAGCGCATGCGGGTGCTGCTCGCTCGTGCGCTCGCGGTCGAGGCGGAGATGCTGCTCGCCGACGAGCCGATCACCGCCCTCGACCCGGCTCACCAGCTCGACGCGATGGCGATGCTACGAACGGTCAGCCATGCCGGAGCTGGGGTGATCGCCGTGTTGCACGACCTGACCCTCGCCGCGCGGTTCTGCGACCGGCTCGTCGTCATGAGCGAAGGCCGTATCGTCGCCGACGCTCCGCCCGCCGCAGCGCTCGACGACGGTCTGCTGCATCGCGTGTTCGGCGTCGCCGCCCAGCGCGGAACCCATGCCGACGGTGGCGCATACATCCTACCCTGGGCCCGCTCGCAACAATCAACGGGAGAGACACGCCCATGACGATCGCCACCGCCAAGGAGATGGACGAGGTTCGCGCCGTCGAGGCGTTGCTAAGGCAGAGCCTTGCCGATCCCGACACCGCCTGGAGCGTCGGCAGCTTCGGCGCCATCGCCGAGTTCATGCGCGACCCGGACGAGCAGACGACCGAACTCGCTGATGGCCGGCTTGGCGCCTATACCTCCCGCGGCGCGGTGGCCTTCACACCGATACCGGGCCTGCGTCCGGTCGCCTACGAGACCGCGATCAACTCGGGCTGGAACCACGCCATCGCCCTCTGCCTGCCGGAGGCGGCGTGCGCCATGACGCGCCGCACGGTGGTCACGGAACTCGGCCCCGACAAGGACGCGGCGCGCGACGAGGACCGCGACGCGATCCTGTTCGATCTCGGCCTCGGCCTGCTCGCGGTCGACGCCTGCGTGCGCTCGGCCGACCCGGAGGTGATTGCCTGCCTGCGCGCCGGCACCGGCAAGCCGGTCTTCGACCACGCTAACCCGATCGGCCCGCGCCTCGTCGAATTCAGTCCCAACCGCGTCTTCGTCGGCCGTGCCGGCCGCGTCGAGGTATTTCAGCCGATCCCGCCCGCCGACGGCAAGAGTCCGGAGGGGCCGCATACCCACGTGATGCCGAAGCTGCTCAAGGGCGGCCGAACCCACGCCGCCACCACGCCGATCCCGGAAGGCTTCGTGCCCTTCGCCGCGATCCACCCGGCCCATCCCTACAAGGACGCGCTGGGCCAGCGCATCCCGTTCCTGCAGGAACGCGTCGACGCGTTCCAGGCCCTGCTCGACCGCTGGGGCGACCCGGAACTCGTCGCCGTGAAGCGCCGTGTCACCGAGGGGGGCGACCCGGACGCGATCGGTCCAGGCCGCCATATCCAGGCCGCCCGGCGCGTGGCCGAGAACCAGGCGCGCTATCGACGCGGCGAGGTGATGGAGATCGCAGCGGACGAAGAGGAGCCGGATGCGGGTTGAGAGACGGTTCCGAGTACGACGGCCCTGCCATCCCCCACGCCCCTCATGCTGAGGCGCTCGCGGAGCGAGCCTTCGAAGCACGGCTGACGGTCCTGCAGGCCCGTGCGACGTCGTCGGAAGTTCAGGCGGCGACCGGGACAGGCGGCCGCCGTGTTTCGAGGCCTGCTGCGCGTACACCTCAGCATGAGGATCGTGGTTTATGCCAGGTCCGTTGGATCCGAGATCGATGGTCATTGAAGGCAAAAATGGAGGCTCGGGTGCCATGACAGAGACCGGTTCCATCACCATCCGCCCGGCCAAGTCCTCCGATCGCGATGCCATTCCCGCCATACTCCATCCGATCGTCCGCGCCGGCGACACCTACGCGCTGCCGAGCACCTGGAGCGGCGAGGCGATCCTCGCCTACTGGATGGCACCGGCCCATCGCGTCCTGGTGGCGGAGATGGACGGCCATGCGCTCGGCACCTGCTACATCCGCCCGAACCAGCTCGGCGGGGGCGGCCATGTCGCCAATGCCGGCTACGCGACGCATCGGGATGCCGCCGGCCGGGGCATCGCCCGTGCGTTGGCGGAACGCTCGTTCGCCGTGGCGCGGGAGGCCGGCTTCACGGCGATGCAGTTCAACTTCGTGGTGGCGAGCAACACCCGCGCCGTCGTCCTGTGGCGCTCCCTCGACTTCGCCGAGGTCGGCCGGCTGCCGGAGGCGTTCCGTCATCCGAGCCTTGGACTCGTCGATGCCCTGGTGATGCACCGCAGGCTGTGAGCAGCAGACGTTTCGATAGGCTTGACTTCCGCGGGGCCGCGCGATGACAGCACAGGCGGAATAGCCAGCAGGGGTGCCGATGAGCTTCGTGGTCTGCCTCGCGGCTTTGTTCTTCCTGATGGCCGTCGCCTATCGCGGGTTTTCCGTCATCCTGTTCGCGCCGGTCGCGGCGATGGGCGCGGTGCTGGTCACGGACCCGTCGGCGGTGCCGACGATCTTCACCGGCCTGTTCATGGAGAAGATGGTCGGCTTCCTGAAGCTGTATTTCCCGCTGTTCCTGCTGGGCGCGGTCTTCGGAAAGCTGATCGAGATTTCCGGCTTCGCCCGCTCCATCGTCGGCGCGGTGACGGGCATGCTCGGGCAGGGCAGGGCGGTCGCGGCCATCGTGATCGTCGGCGCGATCCTGACCTATGGCGGCGTCTCGCTCTTCGTGGCGGTGTTCGCGGTCTATCCCTTCGCGGCCGAGCTGTTTCGCCGGAGCGACATCCCGAAGCGCCTGATCCCCGGCACCATCGCGCTCGGCGCCTTCACCTTCACGATGGACACGCTGCCGGGCACGCCGCAGATCCAGAACATCATCCCAACGAGCTTCTTCAAGACGGATTCGTACGCCGCGCCCTGGCTCGGGATCATCGGATCGATTTTCGTTTTCGCCCTCGGGGTGAGCTGGCTCGAGTTTCGCCGACGCCGGGCAGCGGCGGCTGGCGAAGGCTATGGCTCCGACCATGCCGAGGAGCCGGCGGCGAGCGCGGACACAGTCACCATCCACCCTGCGGTGGCGCTGCTGCCGCTGCTGATCGTCGGGGTCGGCAACAAGCTGCTGCTCGGATGGATCACCGCCGCCTACGGCGCCGAGGCCTCGGCCGCGCTCAATCCGGAGATGGCGACGCATCCGGTCACGGTGCAGGTGAAGACGGTGGCGGCGATCTGGGCCGTCGAAGGCGCGCTGATCCTCGGCATCCTGGCCACCGTGCTCCTCGGCTTCCGCAATCTCTCCGATCGCTTCGCGGCCGGTTCGAAAGCGGCGGTGGCCGGCTCGCTGCTCGCCGGCATGAACACGGCGACCGAGTACGGTTTCGGAGCGGTCATCGCCGCCCTGCCGGGCTTCAAGGTGATCTCGGACGCGCTCTCCGCGATCCCGAACCCGCTCGTCAACGAGGCCGTGACCGTCAACGTCCTCGCCGCTGTCACCGGTTCGGCATCCGGTGGTCTCTCGATCGCGCTGGGGGCGCTCGGCGACAGGTTCGTGCAGGCGGCGCAGGCCTCGGGGATCCCGCTGGAGGTAATGCACCGTGTCGCCTCCATGGCGAGCGGCGGCATGGACACACTGCCGCATAACGGCGCGGTGATCACCCTGCTCGCCGTGACCGGCCTGACCCACCGGCAATCCTACGGCGACATCTTCGCCATCACCGTCATCAAGACGTTGGCGGTGTTCTTCGTGATCGGGGTGTACTACGCGACAGGCCTCGTGTGAGGACGGGCCGGCGGCTCCTGAAGGGGCCGGACCCATCGCGAAGAACAAGGGTTGCCGCGCAGCGTGACGACGAAACGGCGCTTCCTGACCAACGAACCGAGCCATCGCAACGCCTACGACCTCTTCGAAGGACGCTGGGCGAGCGACTTGAGCGAGATCGATCCGAGCCTTCCGGCGACGGGTTTCCCCGGCTTCCGGCACGATTCCCGGCTGCGGCAGGCCGCCGAGCATCTCGGCCGGGACGGGCGGCTCGATGGCTACGACGTGCTCGAACTCGGCCCCCTGGAAGGTGCACACACCTATCAGTTGGAGGCGCTCGGGGCTCGCAGCATCACGGCGGTCGAATCGAACTCGGATGCGTTTCTCAAGTCGCTGATCGTGAAGAACATGGCGGGCTTGAACCGCTCGACCTTCCTCCTCGGCGACGTCAGCCGCTACCTCGATACGCCCGGCCCCCGCTACGACCTGATCGTCTGCTGCGGCATCCTCTACCACATGCTCGATCCGGTGGAGCTGATACGGCTGGCCGCCGCCCGCTCCGACCGGCTGTTCATCTGGACGCATTACTTTCTCGATCAGCCGAGACTGCCCGCCATGACGGTTCGCACCGTCACGCATGACGGCCTGACGGTGCGGCTGCACGAGCTGACCTATCGGCATCGCGCGCTCGGGAAATTCCTCGGCGGCAACCAGCCGAAAACGCGCTGGATGGAGCTGCCCGAAATTCTCGCGGCGCTGGCCCATTTCGGGCTCAGCGAGACCACGGTGATCCTCGACGACCCGAACGGGCCGAACGGTCCCGCCGTCACCCTCGCTGCGAGCCGCCCGGGCGCGGCGCCGCCTTCGGCTTGACCGCTCCGGCGCGGGCTCCCTACACACAGGGAGAGGGTCGGGCCCCGTCCCGGCAACAACGACGACGGACACGATGAACGCGCCGGTAAACCCGAAGAAACTCATCAAGGGCGGCCTGCACGACTGGGAGGTCGTGATCGGCATGGAGATCCATGCCCAGGTCACCAGCCGCTCGAAGCTCTTCTCCGGCGCCTCGACGGAATTCGGCGGCGAGCCCAACGACCACGTCTCGCTGGTCGACGCGGCCATGCCCGGCATGCTGCCGGTCATCAACGAGGAATGCGTCGCACAGGCCGTACGCACCGGCCTCGGCCTCAAGGCCAAAATCAACAACCGCTCGGTCTTCGACCGGAAGAACTATTTTTATCCGGATCTGCCGCAGGGCTACCAGATCTCGCAGTTCAAGGATCCGATCGTCGGCGAGGGCGAGGTGCTGGTGGACCTCGCCGACGGCTCGACGATCACGGTCGGCGTCGAGCGGCTGCACCTGGAGCAGGATGCCGGCAAGTCGCTGCACGACCAGAACCCGACCCAGAGCTTCGTTGACCTCAACCGCTCTGGCGTCGCCCTGATGGAGATCGTCTCGCGTCCCGATCTGCGCTCGTCGGAGGAGGCCCGCGCCTACGTGACCAAGCTGCGGACCATCCTGCGCTATCTCGGCACCTGCGACGGCGACATGGAGAAAGGCTCGCTCCGCGCCGACGTGAACGTCTCGGTGCGCAAGCCCGGCGACCCGCTCGGCACGCGCTGCGAGATCAAGAACGTCAACTCAATCCGTTTCATCGGCCAAGCCATCGAAGTCGAGGCCCGCCGCCAGATCGCGATCATCGAGGACGGCGGCACCATCGACCAGGAGACCCGCCTCTACGATCCGGGCAAGGGCGAGACCCGCTCGATGCGCTCGAAGGAAGAGGCACACGACTACCGCTATTTCCCCGATCCCGACCTGCTGCCGCTCGAATTCGACCAGGCCTATGTCGACGCCCTGGCCGAGGGCTTGCCGGAACTGCCGGACGCGAAGAAGGCGCGCTTCATCGCCGATTTCGGCCTGAGCGCCTACGATGCCGGCGTGCTCGTGGCCGAGCGCTCCTCGGCCGATTACTTCGAGGCCGTGGCCCGCGCTCGCGACGGCAAAGCGGCTGCCAATTGGGTGATCAACGAGCTGTTCGGCCGCCTCAACAAGGAAGGTCTCGGTATCGAGCAGACGCCGGTCTCTGCCGAGCAGCTTGGGCAGATCGTGGACCTGATCGGCGAAGGCGTGATCTCCGGCAAGATCGCCAAGGACCTGTTCGAGGTGATCTGGACCGAGGGCGGCAACCCGCGCGAGGTCGTCGAAGCTCGCGGCATGAAGCAGGTGACGGATACCGGCGCCATCGAGGCGGCGGTCGACGACATCATCGCCAAGAACCCCGACAAGGTTCAGCAGGCCAAGGAAAAGCCGACCCTGCTCGGCTGGTTCGTCGGCCAGACCATGAAGGCCACCGGCGGCAAAGCCAACCCGGCCTCGGTGAACGCGCTGCTGAAGGCGAAGCTGGGGATCGAGTAGGCGAGCGCACAGCAAAATACGCCCGCGCAGCCAAGCTGCCGGGACGTCAGACTTAACAAGCTTCGAAATACCCGCCGCGGACGAACCGCGGCGGAAACGGCTTGAGTTGGGGCTGATGCGTGTTCGAAGTCGTACCTGATTCAGGTCGCTTCTGCGCCCCTGGAGCCGCCTCCGTCCGGTGATCCGTCGTAACGAGCCGCTCGATCTCAGGCCGAACCGGTCCCGAGATTTTCTAGGCGGCGTTCCGCTGGGGTGGAGTCATGCCCGTCTCCTTCAGCCAGATCTCGCAACGACGACGACCATCATACCGTCGTCACTCCGAGATCTTGTGCCTCGATTGCGAAGCACCTGACGAGACTGCGGCTGTAACCGAAGTCCGTCAAGCCGAAAACGCACCCAAGCTTTTGCCTATTCGGATGAAACACTGCTTTCAAAAGCCACCTGCGTTTACCGACAGAGACTTACCGCGCTGCAGCGTCGGTGAAAAACATCATGAGCCACGAAGCGAGGCCGATGAGGGCATCAGCGTTCGAGGAGCTGGTTCTTCACGAGATATTTGATCCCACGGTCGAAGGACTCGTCGGTGTCGCCGCGCAGATCGACGCTGTAGGCCTTCTCCGGTCCGCCCGCCTTCAGGGGCTTGTAGTAGACGTTCATGTTCAGGATCAGGCTGGAGACCTTCTGCACTTCACCGACGAAGATCCCCTCGGCCCCGAGCGTCTTGCCGAAAGTGTCGGCACAGCCGCCGCAGGCCCGCAGATCCGCGGTCTTGGCGACGTCCTGCTTGACTGGGTCGGTGGAGACGAGGGTATAGCGCCCCGGATCCTTCAGGAGGGTCCGGAATTCTTCCGTGGTCCTCTGCAGCCGTACTTTGTCGTCCTCGGTGGGCGGCGTCGGCGCGCCCCTGGCGAACTGGAAATCGAAGACTGCGACCTTCTCGGGCTCGGCCTGCGCAGCTGTGGAGAGCGGCAGCATCGCTGCGATCACGGCGATGCGTTTCATCGGCGTCATGAGGATCCTCCATGCTTTTCGATGACGGACGTCTACGGTCCGTTCACGGGGCCAACGCGAGAGCCTCCCGTTCGATCATCCGAGACTCGTGAGATTGGCTCAAGGCCGGGAATGAGCGGTGCAGCGCGGCATTCCCGGTGACGAAACCGCCCGGATCTGCCAGCAGGCAGCCATGAACGCCGCTCGCGCCGCCATGGTCACGCCCGCCCACGCCCATTTCGCGTCGACCATTCCGCCGCGCTTCGCGCCGTTGCCGAGCGTCCCCGATGTCATCGTGATCGGCGCGGGCGCCGCCGGCATCGCGGCCGCACGATCCCTGGTCGAGGCCGGGTCGTCCGTCGCCGTCCTAGAGGCGCGCGACCGCGTCGGAGGTCGCGCCGTGACCACAAGCCTGCGCGGCCATCCGATCGATCTCGGCGCGCATTGGCTGCATGCCGGCCCGGTCAATCCGCTGGTCGCCCTCGGCCATGCGCGCGGCGAGCCACTTCGTAAGGCGGCGCAGGACAGTCATCTCATGGTCGGCAGGCGCCGGGCGCGGCCGGCCGAGAAGGCCGCCTTCTCCCGCGCCTTCGACATCGCCGACCGCGCGATGACGCTCGGCGCGTCGCGGTCGAACGAGGACCGGCCGGTCGGCTCGCTCGTTCCGGTGGGGCTCGGGCCTTGGCGGGACCGGATCGCGCTGGTCCACGCCCTCGTCTCCGGGCGCCCCCTCGACGAGGTCTCGCTGCACGATTGGCCGAGCCTCGAATACGGCGACAACTTTTTCGTGGGTGGCGGCTACGGCGCCTACCTCGCGCGGCTGGCTCAGGGATTGCCGATCGCGCTCGGCACGCCTGTCGGCCGCATCGACCGGTCGGGCACCGGCGTGAGCGTCGAGACCGAGGCCGGGGCGGTGCTGCGCGCCAAGGCCGTCGTCGTCACCCTTCCGATCATGGTGCTGCAGGAAAGCGTGCGCTTCACGCCGGCCCTCCCAGCCGAGATCCGCGCGTCGATCGACGGCTTCCGGTCCGGCACCTACGAACACGCCGTGCTGCACTGGCCCTCGATGCCGTTCCGGGGCCGCGACCGGCTCGCCAGCATCGTCGGCGGGCGGCATAAGCCACCGGGCTTGCTCACCCGGATCGACGGGACGCCGTTCCACTACTTCGAGATGGATGCCGGCACGGCGGAGGTGCTCGACGCCAAGGCGGAGTCCGCAGACGCCGCACGGCGCTTCGTGCGCACGGTCTTCGCCGAACATTTCGGCCACCGTGCGCTGCGAGACCTGCGCATACCGGCCGTCACCGAATGGCGGCACGATCCCTGGTCGCGCGGCTCCTGGGCCGTGGTGCCACCGGGCCACGCCGAGGCGCGAAACACGCTCAAGGCTTCGGTCGACGACAGGCTGTGGTTCGCGGGCGAGGCGCTGTCGCGCGAGCAATGGGGCACCGTCGGGGGCGCCTATGCCGAGGGCCTTCGTGCGGCCGGCGAGATCGTCGAACGGCTTGGGCTCAGTCGTGGTTGAGCCGCGCCGTATTGCCTCACCAGTGTCGCATGTCGGATCTAACCGGCCGGTCGGAATCGTGGCACGGGAGGGCGCATGAACTGGGTCGAGGCGATCGGCTATGCTGGCACCGTGCTCACCGTCGCCGCCTCGGCGATGAGCACGATGATCCCGTTGCGCATCGTGGCGCTCGTCGCGAGCTGTTTCGTGATCACCTACGGCGTGCTGATCGGCAGCATGCCGGTGGTGCTCACCGAGGCGATCCAGATCCCGTTCAACGCCTGGCGGCTCTACCAGATGGTCCGCCTCGTGCGCGACGTGGAGACGGCGGCCTCCGGCGATCTCTCCCTCGATTGGCTCAAGCCCTTCGGCACCACGCGTCGCTTCAAGGCGGGCGAGACGATTTTCCGCAAGGACGACGCGGCCGACGAGATGTTCACCATCGAGAGCGGCCGCTTCCACATCCCGGAACACGGTATCGAGCTCGGGGCCGGCAACGTGGTCGGCGAACTCGGCATGCTCTCGCCCGGCAACAGGCGCACCGGCTCGCTCGTCTGCGTCGAGGCCGGCCGTGCACTCTGCCTGCCGTATTCCGAGGTTAAGCAGCTCTACTATCAGAACCCGGAATTCGGGTTCTATTTCCTGAAGCTGACCAGCGAGCGGCTGTTCCAGCGCGCCGAAAACCCGCCTGCGGACTCGGCGGTGAAACCGCTGCCGGTCACGGCCGGTGTGCTTTGACGGCGCGGGTGCCGCTCAATCCGTCTGCCGCATGAAGCTGTCGGGCGTGCCGGTGCCGTCTGCGACGAAGCGGATGTCGCGCGGTGCCCGCCGGGGCGTGTCGACGGAGAGGAACACCATCGGCTCCTCGAGAATCTTCGGCACCGAGTGCACGACGCCGCGCTTGAACACCACGAGCTTGCCCGGCCCGACTTCCACCGGCTCATCGTCGCCGAACTTCATCAGGCAGCGGCCGGAAAGCGAGTAGAGATACTCGTCGCAGGTGGCGTGAGTGTGCGGCGGCGTCGGCTTGTAGACGCGGAAGACCCGGGCGCTGGCGGCCGCGTCGTCGGTGAAGCGGTGGTCGGCGACCATGGTGTCCGAGGTTTCGGGCAGCCGGCTGGCATATTCCGCCACGTCGAAGACGGCGTGGTCCACGCTCGACGCTTCACCCGACATCGTTTCGCTCCGCAAAAACTCGGTTTCCGATCGAACGCGCGACGGCAGCGCGCGTTCAGCGGCGCGTGCCCCAGCGCTTGCCCATGCCGCTCGCCGGCGCGGAACCCTGCCCGATGGCGGGACCGCTGGCCGTGCGCGGATGATGCGCCGAACCCTTTCCGGCGGGCTGCGGTGCGATCGAGTCCGGGATCGCCGCCTCGCTCTCGCTGCCGCGGCCGACGGCGAACTGGCCGGCCTTGCGGAAGCGCCAGAGATAGCCGGGCACCACGGCCTCGACTGCAGTCGGCACGATGCCGAACGCCGCGATGCTGCGGCCCTCGGCCTCGGCGGCATCCGAGACCACGTTGTCCGTCGCCAGCAGGATGACCTGGTCGCGGGTCAACTTGAGGAAATCGGGCATCAGGCCGAACGTCGCCGTGTTGACCAGCTCGAGCACCCGCGCCTGCAGGCGCGCCACCGGCCAGGGCATGTCGGCGACGATACGACGGCGCATGATCACTTCGAGCATATAATGGACGAAGTGCTCCAGGGTGCCGACCTCGGGGCCGCCGAGTTCGTAGACCCGGCCGCCCGCGACCTTGCCGTCGACCGCCTGGGCGATCGCCTCGGCGACATCGCCGACGAAGACCGGCTGGAACTTGGTCTGGCCGCCGGCGAGCGGCAGCACCGGCAGCATCGTGGCGAGCGTCGCGAAGCGGTTGAAGAAGCTGTCGCCGGGGCCGAAGAGCAGCGAGGGCCGGAAGATCACCGCGTCGGGCCGTGCCTTCAGCACCTCGGCCTCGCCGAGCGCCTTCGAGGCGGCATAGAGTGACTCGGAGGCCGGGTCGGCCCCGAGCGCGGACATGTGGACGACCCTGGCGCCGACCTCGGCTGCGGCGCGTGCGATCTCGCCCGCGCCCTCGGTCTGCAAATTCGAAAAGCTCTGGCTGCCGCTTTCCTGCAGGATGCCGACGAGGTTGATCACCACGTCCGCGTTCTCGACCGCCCGGCGGATCGAGGCCGGATAGCGAAGGTTCGCCTGCACGGCAACGATCTGGCCGACCCAGCCCAGCGGCTGCAGGAAGAGCGCGAGATCCGGCCGGCGCACCGCGACGCGGATGCGGTAGCCGCGCTTGGCGAGCGCCCGCACCACGTGGCGCCCGACGAAGCCGGAACCGCCGAACACGGTCACGAGCTGATCTTGCGGGCGGGTCGGAGGATCGATGCTCATCGCCGAACGAACCTGTCTCATGAAAGCGCGCTCCGCCGAGTTGGATAAAGGTTCGGCATGAGAGCGCGCGACAGAACAAAGACCTGTAGCCATGCCCGATGCAAGACGATCGGGTACGGCTTCGGCCGGCGTGACGTGACCCGAGGGCCATCATCCCGGCAGGTCGCTTCTTAGAACAGTTTCGGTTCAGCGGGGAGCGGGTTCCGCACGCGAAATCGCAGCCGGATCGCCGAAGCGCCCTTCGCGGACGAAGTGCAGCGCCTCGCGGATGACCCGGCGGTTCCACATCATCATCGGGTGCGTGGTGTGGAGAGTGATGTGGCCGCTCATGCCGGGCACGCGCGTTCGCGCCACCGTGACGCGCCCGTCATTCGGGCCCGGCAGCAGGAACAGGGACTCCAGCGGATAGAGGCTGCGGTCCGCGGCGATGATTCCGAGGGGATAATCGACCGTGCCGAGCAGCCGCGCCAAGCCCTCGCTGCGCCGCGTGACGAGTTGGGCGCCGGACGGTCCGAAGAAGCGGCGATAGGGGCGCAGGCGATGCAGGGCGTCGGCAACCTCGCTGCCGCCGTTCGGCGGCGCCAGCATCACCACGCGGCCGAGATTGCGCGGCCGATGCCGGGTGATCAGAGCGCGCGCCACAAGGCCGCCCATCGAGTGCGTCACCACGTGCAGCCGCGAGATCCGCGTCGTGAAAGTCTCGATTTCGGGGGACAGCATCCCGGCGATGACGCCGAGTGAGGCCTGCCGCGCCGGATAGTCGAGGTTGAGCGTGGCATAGCCCGCCGCGCGAAACGCCTGCTCGATCCGGCCCATCGACGCGGCGCGCCGTACCGTACCGTGCAGCAGGACGACGCCTTCCGGCGCAATCGTTTCGGATTCGGCGATCATTCACCCCTCGTTTCGGGGCAGGATACCGCGATGGCGCGCATCCGCCCATCGTTGCAGGCGAATGGACACGCGATGACGAAGGCCGAGGGGTTCGAGAAGGGCAGGGGCCTCGCCGGCTTCCTGATGCTCTTCGCGGCGCTCTACGGTGCCTACGGCGCGCTCTCGCCCTTCCTCCCGGCGTTCCTTTCCGAGCGCGGGCTCGCCCCGCAGGAGATCGCGGGTTTCTTGGCTGCCGCTACGGTCACGCGGCTGATCACCGGGCCGCTCGCCGGACGGCTCGCCGACCGGAGCGGCCGCACGCGGGGCCTGCTTGCGCTCGCCCTCGGCTGCGCCGCCGTCTGCAATCTCGCCCTGCTCGCCGGCCATGGATTTTGGCCGCTGATCGCCATCGGACTTGCCCAGGCCGTTGCCACCGCGCCCGTCGCACCACTCGCCGACGTGCTGGCGCTTGCGGCGGCACGCGGGGGCAGGGCGTTCGAATACGGCTGGGTCCGCGCCGCCGGCTCCGCCGCCTTCATCGCGGCCACGATTCTCGCGGGATTTTTGGTCGAGGCGTGGGGTAACGGGGCGGGATTGTGGGCCTGCGGTGCGGCTTTCGGGATCGCGGCATTCGCTGCAACGCGGGTCGGCGCACCATCCCACCCACACGCTCGTCCTGAAGCGTTGCAGACGAGCGGAAGCGTTGAAGGAGGGCTTCAGGGATCGCAGCGGCACCAGGAGCCCTCCGAGACTTGGCTGCGTTTCTCGGCTCAGGACACTTGCGCGGACGGGATTTTACAGGTGGACCCCGGGCCGCGCGGCTTCCTGGCGCTGGCGGCAACTCCCCGTTTCCGGCGCGTCGTAATCGTTGCCGCCCTGGTGATCGGTGCGCATGCCATGCACGACGCCTTCGGCGTCATCGTCTGGCGCGAAGCGGGAATATCCCCAGCGACGGCAGGCCTGCTCTGGTCGGAATCGGTCGCCGCCGAGATTCTGGTGTTTCTCTGGGCCGGGCCGCGGCTGCTCGCCCGGTTCGGTCCGCCTGGGACGCTTGCGCTTGCCGCGCTTGCGGGGGGCCTGCGCTGGGCCGTCCAGGGCACGACGTCATGGCTGCCGGCACTCGTCGGAATCCAGTGCCTGCATGGCCTGACCTTCGCGGCCCTTCACCTCGCCAGCCTCGCCCTGATCGAGGAGAGCGTGCCCGAACGGCTGCGTGCGACGGCGCTCACCGTCTATGGCACCTTCGGTCTCGGACTTGCCTCCGCGTTGTTGACACTCATCGCGGGCCAACTCTTCGTCACGGTCGGCATCCGGGCTTTCTGGGTGATGAGCGCGCTCAGCCTCGCCGCCGTGCCTCTGGCCTTATCGCTGCGCGTGAAGAATTGACGGCGCCGCACTGGCGGGGGAGAGCGGTGCCGGCTCTGGATCGACGGAGGTCCGGTACAAATATAGAACGATCTTGCGAGCCTGTGGTCCCGCAGCCCCCGATCCCATGCCCCAGACCGCCGACGTTCTGATCCCCTTGGCGCTCGACACCGCCTACAGCTACGCGGTGCCGGCCGGCCTCGTGCTGGCCGAAGGCGACGTCGTGCAGATTCCCCTCGGGCCGCGCGAGATCGCTGGCGTGGTCTGGGGTGTCGAGGAGCGGGCGTCGGGCGGCAGCAACCTGCGGCCGGTCACCGGCTTGATCGAGGCTCCGCCGCTGTCCGAACCGCTCCGGCGGCTCGTCGATTGGCTTGCGCGCTACACGCTGGCACCGAAGGGCTCGGCGCTCGCCATGGCGTTGCGCCTGCCCGACGAATCCGCCCGCACCGAGACCATGCGGGTCGGCGTCCGCTCCTCCGGCAAGCCGCCAGCCCGGCCGACGGCCGCGCGCGCGAAGGCGCTCGCCGTGGCCGCAGATGGGGTGGTCCGCGGCAAGAGCACGCTCGCGAAGGAAGCCGGAGTCTCGCTGAGCGTCGTCGACGGGCTGATCGACGACGGGGCGCTCGAAGCCGTGGCGCTGGTGCCGGAGCCGGTGGCGTTGCCGCCCGATCCGGATTTCTTGAGCACGGCGCATTTGTCGGAGGCGCAGGCCGAGGCGGCAAAGCAGTTGAACGCCGCGTTCGACGCTGGTCCCCCCTCTCCCCGCACGCAGGGAGAGAGCCGCGACGACATCGTTGTCGGCGCGCTAAGCCCGAAGGGCGAAGGTGAGGGGTCTTCCTCGGAGAAAACTCTTCCGGTCGCGCCTCCTCACCATCGCTCCGCTCGCCTCGCCCTCGACAAGGAGGGCTCGGCCCTCTCCCCGCGTGCGGGGAGAGGGGATGCTCACGATGCGTCGCGCACCATCCTCCTCGAAGGCGTCACCGGCTCCGGCAAGACGGAAGTCTATTTCGAGGCCGTCGCCGAATGCGTGCGCCGCGGCCGGCAGGCGCTGGTGCTGATGCCGGAGATCGCGCTGACGGCGCAGTTCCTCGATCGCTTTGCCGCGCGGTTCGGCGTGCGGCCAGCGACCTGGCATTCGGGCATCGGCGGCCGGCGCCGGGAGCGGTTGCGGGCCGGCGTTGCTGCGGGCGACGTTTCGGTGGTGGTCGGCGCGCGCTCGGCGCTGTTCCTGCCGTTCCGGCAGCTCGGCCTCATCGTCGTCGATGAGGAGCATGAGAGCGCCTACAAGCAGGAGGACGGCGTCCACTATCACGCCCGCGACATGGCGGTGGTGCGGGGCAAGCTCGAAGGCTGCCCCGTGGTGCTGGCCTCGGCGACCCCCTCGATCGAGACCCGGGTGAACGCCCAGCGCGGGCGCTACGGCCGCATCGTGCTGCCCGAGCGCTTCGGCGGCCGGCGGCTGCCCGACATCACCGCCATCGACATGCGCCTCGACAAGCCGGAACGGGGGCGCTTCCTCGCGCCGCCGATGGTGGCGGCGGTGAAGAAAGCCGTGGCCGACGGCGAGCAGGCGCTGCTGTTCCTCAACCGTCGCGGCTACGCGCCACTGACGCTCTGCAGCGCCTGCGGACATCGCTACCAGTGCCGCAACTGCTCGACCTGGCTCGTGGAGCACCGCTTCCGCAAGGCGCTGGTCTGTCACCATTGCGGCTACACCGAGCGCAAGCCCGAGGCCTGCGTCGAATGCGGCGCCTTCGACCACCTGACCCCCTGCGGCCCCGGCGTGGAGCGCATCGCCGAGGAGGCGGCTGAACTGTTTCCTGACAAGCGCATCATCGTGCTGTCGAGCGACTTTCCGGGCGGCACCGAGCGGTTGAGGCAGGAGCTGGAGGCGGTCGCTGCCGGCGAATGCGACATCGTCATCGGCACGCAGCTCGTCGCCAAGGGCCACAACTTCCCGCACCTGACGCTGGTCGGCGTGCTCGATGCCGATATCGGCCTGACTTCGGGCGATCCGCGCGCGGCCGAGCGAACGTTTCAGCTCCTGCAGCAGGTGACGGGTCGGGCCGGGCGCGGCGAGCGGCCGGGCCGGGCGCTGGTCCAGACCTTCCAGCCCGACCATCCGGTCATCGCGGCCCTGCTCTCGGGTGACGCCGAACGCTTCTACGAGGAGGAAATCGCGCAACGTGAGAATGCCGGGCTGCCGCCGTTCGGCCGGCTCGCTGCGCTGATCGTGTCCGCTGCCGAGCGCGAGGTCGCAGAGGCGCACGGGCAGGCCATGGCGCGGGTGGCCGACCCGCCGGCCGGGATCATGGTGCTCGGTCCGGCCGAGGCGCCGTTGGCCCTGATCCGCGGGCGCTACCGATTCCGGCTGCTCGTAAAAACCGATCGGGCCATCGACATCCAGAGCTATCTGCGCGATTGGCTTGGGCGGAGCCCGAAGCCCCGCGGCAACGTCAAGGTTGCAATCGACGTGGATCCGCAGAGCTTCCTGTAGCGGATGGCAGCGTTTCTGCGTGCAGAGGCCGCCTCACATCGCAAGGAGCGCTAAGACCGTGCTGACCTACGAAAGAAAGCCCAAATCCGACTACGGCGAGATCGTCGTCGACGGGAAGATCAGTGACGAGGAGATGAACTCCGCCATCGAGAAGATGAAGGCCGACCTGGAAAAGGGCGGCAAGCTCAAGCTTCTCGAAGACATCCGCGCCTTCGAAGGCATGGAGCCGGCGGCATTCTTCAAGGATCCGCGCTTCGGCATCTCGATGATGAAGGGCGTCAGCCATGTCGCGCTCGTCACCGACGCGCAGTGGTTGAAGGTGGTGGCCGAGACCTTCAGCTTCGTCTCGCCGACGCAGATCAAGGTCTTCGATCGCGCCAGGATCGACGAGGCGCGCACCTGGCTCTCGGCGTCCTGATCCATCACTTCGACGAGCCGGGTCCCGGCTCGTCAACCCGAAGGATCAATCGGCCAGCGCGGTGCGCGTGGTCTGGCGGCGCGCCGTCCAGCGGCCGGAGCAGAGCGAGGACACCTTCCAGGTGCCGGAGCCGCTCTGGATCTGCAACCGGCCCGAGGCTGAGCCGTTCGCCGCGCTCGTTGCGACGTTGAGGCCGACGGCGCCGTCCCGGCCGACACGCCCGGTCACCGTGGTGCTGCCGCTCGCGGCCCGCGCCATCGGGCGAACCTGCCCGTCCTGCACGGAGAGCGAGTAGCTGTAGCGCGCATCGCAGAGCGCGCCGCTTTCCGTCACCAGCTCCACCGACCAGTTGCCGTCGTAATTCGCCCCGTCGCGTGCTCCCGCCGGGATGGCCATGTGCGAGGTCAGGCCGGCAGCGAGGGCGAACGTGAGGGCGAGCTTCGACATGCGTCATCCATCCGAGAGGTCGGGGGACCCGAAGCAGCGGCCTGCTTCGAACCGGGGAGTATTGAGATGGGCCGAGTATGCGCAGTGAAGCGGCGAGAATGTGACCTGAAGAAGCTCTACCATAGGATCGCGGTCAATAACGGCCAAGTTTCATCCGCTCGTCTTCACAGCCAAAAACGTTTTCCCTAAGCTCCTGTCTCTGTTCTGAATTGCGTTTAAAAATTCGAATCATTCGTATTTGAACGATCTAAGTTTTCAATCCCGCCAAATACTCCAAAATTTACAAACGCTCGGGCGTCACGTTCGAGCGCGCCTTCTCGGACCCACTCGGCCATCGGCAAAAAAAACCCGCGCCAACCGAGGTTGGGCGGGTGAGACAAGGTCTCGCGTTCCTCGGAGGAGGACGCATGATGTGAACGGCTCGGCTCGCGATATTAATCCGGGCTTCGGCTTGCCAGCGCGCGGGCGAGGGCCACGAAGCCCTCGACGGAGATTTCCTCCGCACGCGCCGTCTCCGGCAGACCCGTCGACGCGAGGAGCCGGCCCGAGTCGGGCGTGGCGGCCTTCAGGCTCTGGCGCAGCATCTTGCGGCGCTGGCCGAAGGCGGCGCGGGTGATCGTTTCCAGCGACTTGATCGAACAGGACAGGGGCTCGGGCCGCGGCACGATCGAGACCACGCTCGACGTCACCTTCGGCGGCGGCACGAAGGCCGAGGCCGCAACGTCGAACAGGATCTCGGCCTCGGCGCGCCAGCCGCAGAGCACGCCGAGGCGCCCGTAATTGGCACGGTCGCCGGTGTCGGCGACGATGCGTTCGGCGACCTCCCGCTGGAACATTAGCACGGCGCGGTCCCACCAGGGCGGCCATACCGCGTCCGTGAGCCAGCCGGTGAGGAGCGTCGTGCCGACGTTGTAGGGCAGGTTCGCGACGATCCGCGCCGGTCCGTCCCCGATCCACGGACGCGGGTCGAAGCCGACGGCATCGGCGTCGATCACCTCCAACCGCCCCGGATAATGGGCGGCGATCTCGGCGAGCGCCGGCAGGGCGCGCGGATCGCGCTCGATCGCGACGACCTTCCCGGCGCCCTCCGCCAGCAACGCCCGGGTCAGGCCGCCGGGGCCGGGCCCGACCTCGACAACGGTGACGCCGTCGAGCGGTCCGGCGGCCCGCGCGATGCGGCCGGTCAGGTTGAGGTCGAACAGGAAGTTCTGGCCGAGCGATTTCTTGGGCTCGAGCCCGTGTCGCTTCACAACCTCGCGAAGCGGCGGAAGGCCGTCCGATGCAAGCTCGCTCATGACCGGTTCGCCAGGCGGTGGGCGAGGCGGAGCGCCGCGATCAAGCTGTCGGGCCGGGCGATGCCCTGGCCGGCGATGTCGAACGCGGTGCCGTGGTCCGGCGAGGTCCGGATGAAGGGCAGGCCGAGGGTAACGTTGACGCCGTCGTCGAAGGCGATCGTCTTGATCGGGATCAGGGCTTGATCGTGGGTCGGCGTCAGCGCGACGTCGTAGGTGGCTCGCGCGCGCTCGTGGAACAGCGTGTCGGCCGGCAACGGCCCGCGGATATCGATGCCCTCGGAGCGCAGCCTCGCGACCGCGGGAGCGAGCACGTCGCGATCCTCGCTGCCCATGGTGCCGGCCTCACCCGCATGCGGGTTCAGGCCGGCCAGGACGAGGCGCGGATTCGCGAGGCCGAAGCGCTCCCTCAGGCCGGCGGCGACGATCCGCGCGGTGCGCTCGACGAGATCCTGGGTGAGCAGGTCCGGCACGCGGCGCAAAGCCACGTGGATCGTGATCGGCACCACGGCGAGGCTCTCGCTCCAGAGCATCATCACCGGAAGCGGCGCCACGCCTCCGGGGCCGGCGGCCAGCGCCGCCAGGAATTCGGTGTGGCCGGGATGGGCGAAGCCGACCTGCGTCAGGACGAACTTGGCGATCGGGTTGGTGACGACGGCCGAGGCGCGGCCGGACCGCACCAGATCGACCGCCGCCGTGATCGATTCGATGATCGCGCCCGCATTGGCCGGGCTTGGCGCGCCGGGCGTCGCGGCGACCCGTGCGCCGCTCGGCAGCGGCCAGACCGGCAAGGCTTTCGGAAAGACCTCGACGGCCGATTCCGGTTCGACCTCGGCGACCGGCACGAACAGTCCGAGCCGGTTCGCCGTGGCCTCCAGGAATTCCGGGTCGCCGATCATCAGGAAGGGCGGCACGCCCCGCGCGATGCGCGCGCGCCATGCGGCGAGGGCGATTTCGGGGCCGATCCCGGCCGGATCGCCGAGGGTGAGCGCCAGCGGTGTGTCGTCGGTCATGATCCGGCGACGCCTACAGCAATCCTCGGCTCAACGCACGGAGGCGATGCCGTCCGACGTGGTCGAGGTGCTGACGTTCTGGCGCAGGTCCGCTTCGCCGAGGGTCTTCAGCTCGATGCGCAGAAGCACGGTCTGGTTGCGCTCGCGTACGCCGATGGCCGTGGCGATGGGTGAGTTGATGTAGTTCAGCGAGACCGTGGTGCATTCGTCCTGATAGCCGCCGCCGAGGGTCATGCCGGTCAGGTAGAAGCGGCCGGGGTTCTCGTAGACCGGCACCGCGCCGACGGGGTTGGCGATGTAGGAGGTCAAGGCGTCGGAGAAGAGGTCGCGGTTGTCGAGATAGCGGGTCATGTCGAACAGCGCGGATCCCGACACGAACCAGTTCGGCGTGATGTGATAGGTCGCCGATGCGGTCAGGCCCTCGCGGCGATGGCTGAAGCCGAGTGCCGGCTGAGCCGTGTAGTAGGAATAGAAGACCGAGGTATCGAGCGGCAGGAACGGTGCGAAGCGGGCCGTGACGCCGGCCTCGAAGCGGTTCAGGCCGAGGTCGCCCTGGCCGAGCCGGGTGCGGGCGATGAAGCTGATGTTCTGGTTCGGCGAGAGCTGGGCGCGGCCGACGAAGTCGGAGCGCTGGTTCTCGAGACCCGAATCGAGGCCGACATTGGCGATGTCGCCGCGGCGGAACGAGTTCACGCCTGCGATCTGTACGGATTCACCGGCCATCAGGTTGGCGTACCAGCCCGACGGCGTGACCACGGAATACTGACCGCCGAGGTTGGCACGCACGCCGCCCTCGACCCTGTCGTAGCCCGAGAACTTGTCCCATTCGAACAGCGAGGTGTCGTCGAAGACGAGGCTCTGCGCATCCTCGTTCGGCAGGCGCCCGATCCGCGTCTCGCTCGGCCGCGCGATCACCTGGACGATCGGCTCGATCGTGTGGACGCCGAGCGCTCCGAATTCGGAGATGAAGGGATAGCGCCAGTCGATGCCGATCGCCGGCATCACCCGTCCGGCGACCTCGTCGTTGATCGACGTGATGTTGCTGGCCAGCGCGTTCTGGTAGCCGGACAGGCTCGGGCTGTTGAAGAACGTGTCGGCGCGCAGATACGCGAACGGCGTCCACACCATGCCGTTGTCGTCGATGAAGGTGCGGCGCCAGGAGGCCTGCGCGGACAGGCGCGTGTTCGTGCCGCCGAGCCCGCGGATCAGGCAGGTGTCGCGCGTGAAGGTCGTGCAGGTCTCGTAGAGCGGGTAGCTCAGCCCGTTGACGCTCGGCGACAGCAGGTAGGCGCCGGTGCGCGGGATGCCCTGGAAGTCGGTGGTCTCTCTGGTCAGGCTGGTGACGTTCGCCTCGAAGCGCACTTCGCCGCCGAGGGCGCCGGGACCGTCGATGCGCTTGTCGTAGTCGATGACGGGCGCGACGATCGGCTGCTCTTTCTGCCAGTCGAAGCTCGACAGGGACTTGAAGTAGTAGCCCCGCGCCTCGAACCACGAGCGGTCCCCCTGACCGATCAGGTAGGCCGTCGAGACCGCCTCGCGGAAGAAGTCCGTGGAGACGCTCTGGTTGCGGATTCGGTAATTGTCGAGGAACCACTTGTCGGTCACGCCGACGAGGTCCCAGCCCGTGCGCCAGCGGTCGTTGATGTAGAAGCGGCCCTTCGACTCGATGGAGCCGCGGAAGTCACGGTCGGCCGCACCGAGCGGGCCGGGCAGGAAGGCGCTCGGCGTCGACTGGAAGATGCCCGACAGCCGGACGTTGAAGGTGCCGTTGTCGAGGCGCTGGCGATACTCGCCCTGGCCGAGCACGCCCTGCCGGCTGACGAAGGTCGGCGTCAGCGTGAGGTCGTAGCTCGGGTCGAGGTTGATGAAGAACGGCGTGCCGACGCCGGTGCCGAGCGCCGTCGAGGTGATGAAGCGCGGCGTCAGGAAGCCGGTCTTGCGCTTCACGGTCGGGTCGGCGGACTCGAAATACGGCAGGTAGGCCACCGGGATGCCGCCGAGCTCGAGCGTCGAGTCCTCGTAGTAGATCGTGTGCGTCTCGCTGTTCTGGATGATCTTGGCGGCTTTGATCTGCCAGAGCGGCGGCTTCTCCGGGTGGTCCTTACAGGGCTCGCAAGCCGTGTAGGTCGCGTAGTCGAAGCTCGTCTGCTCACCGCTGATCCGCTCGGCGCGCGGCGCCGCGATCCGGGTCCGGATGGGCTGGCCCTTCTGCTCGATCGTGGTCTGGATGCGCAGGCTGTCGATGAAGCCGCTCTTGAAGTCGTCCGTGAGCTCCATGCGCTCGCCGGTGACGACCGAGCCGGTGTCGTCGGTCAGGCGAACGTTGCCCTCGGCGAAGACCCGGCTGGTGCCGCGGTCGTAGCGCACGCGGTCGGCCTGGAGCGTGCGGACACCATAGTGCAGCTCCGCGTTGCCGCGGGCGACGACGGTGTTCTTGTCGTTGTCGTAAATGAGCTCGTCCGCCTCCACGAGGAGACGTTCGTTGCCCTTGGGCTTCGCTGCCGAAGAGAGCTTCGACTCGATTCCACTCTGGGCGCGCGCCTGCGGCGCCCCGGCGGTGATCCCGACCGAGAGCAGAAGCAGGGCCAGGCCGGCCTGGACCGTGATGTCGGTGACCTTACGCAACGGGTCTCCAAAACCTTTTCCCGGGTCGCCTCATCGCCTCTTTCCGGAGGACGGGTCTTAGCCGTCTTCCTGGTAGAGAAGCGTGAGCGTACCGAGCAAACTCCCTACCACGGCCGGGAACCACGCCGCCACTGGCGCGGCGATCAAACCCGAGGCTCCCAACCCCTCCATCACCTGTCGCACGACGTACAGGAGGAAGCCCGCGGCCACCCCGCCGAGGACGAGTTTTCCAACCCCACCAAAGCGGAAGAACCTTAAGGAAACCGTTGCCGCAACTAGCACCATGGCCAGAAACAGGAGCGGCCGGGCGGTCAGCACATCGTATTGCAGACGGTACCGCGTGGCGTCCAAACCAGCCCGTTCGGTGCGTGCGATGGTTTCCTGCAGTTGCCAGAAGGGCACAGATTCCGGGGGGGTGAAGCGCTGCCGGACCTGCCCCGGGTCGAGATTCGAGGCGATCAGGTAGGTGTCGAAGCTCTCGGGCGGCTCGTCCTTCACGTGAATCCGGGTGTCCTGCAGCTCCCAGTAGCCATCGTGCAGAATCGCTCGCGCCGCGACGATCTGGGATTGGAAGTCGCCGGAATGGCTGAAGGTGAAGACGGTGACGCCGGCCAGCGTCGTCGTGCCCTCGATCGCCGTCTCGGCCCGGATGATGGCCTCGCCGTCCAGCCCGCGCTGGCGCAGCCAGAGGTCCTTGCCCGATCCCGCCTTGGTCGACTTGGCGAAGATCTTCGCCTCGATCTCGGTGGAGCGCTGCTTCATCATCGCTGAGAGCGGATTGTAGATCCCGATCGAGACGGCACCGATGCCGAGTGCCACGAACAGGCCCGGCTGCAGGAACTGCCAGGCGGAGATCCCGGCGGCGCGCGCCACCACGAGTTCGAGCTTGCGCGAGAGCTGCAGCAGCGAGGCCATCGAGCCGAACAGGATGGCGAAGGGCAGCACGCCCTCGGCCACCGCCGGAGTGCGGTAGAGCGAGAGCTGCGCCATCAGCCCGGGGGAGGCGCCCTCGGTATCGCCGGCGCGTCGCAGCAGCTCGACGAAGTCGAGAGTGTAGACCAGCGCGAACACGGTGACGAACACACCGAGGATCGTGCGCAGGAAGCGCATCGCGAAGTAGCGTCCGAGGGTCGGTCCGATCAGCACGGTCGCATCAGCCCGTCCCGAGGCGCTGCCGGCGCAGGAGACCGGCGAGCCGGGCCTTCACGAACCGGCCGAGGCCTGCATTGAAGCCCCGCACCTGCGCACCGTAGAAGATCAGCAGGCTGGACAGGCCGATGGCGATCAGCGGCACGGCGTAGATCGCCACCACGGCCCCCTGGCTGCGCACCGCCGCGCTCGACGCCGCGAAGCCCGCGATCCGCAGCGCGACGACGCCGACCACCGCACCGGCCACGGCAAGCCCACGGCCCTGACGCGTGGTGCGCGGATCACCGAGTGCGGCGAAGGCGATGAAGGCGAGCGCCATCGGGTAGAGCCAGGCCGATAGCCGGTCGTGCAGCTCGGCCCGGAAGCGGCCCTTCTGGAGCTTGAAATAGCCCTCGTTGCGGTCGGGGAAGAGCAGCTGCGTCGTTGAGCGCTCGCGCGGCTTGTAGATCGTGTCGCTGTCCGGCGGCGTGAAGGCGGCGAGGTCGACCGCATAGCGCTCGAAGGTCACGATCGAGGAATCGCGCGAATCCTTCTGCTGGCGGTGGACGCTGCCCTTCTCCAGGGTGAGGTAGGTCGCGCCATCGTAGTCCGTCACCACGCCCTTCTCGGCGAGATACACCACCGTCTTTCCGGCTTCGCGCTTGTCCTGGATGAACAGGCCGTTGAGCGAGCCGTCCCGCCCACGCTCGCGGAAATGGAAGGTGATGCCGCTGTCAAGCTGGGTGAACTGGCCCTCCTTGACGACGTTGGCGACGAAATCGCCGCGCACGCGGGTGAGCACGTCGCGCAATTCCTGGAAGGAGGACGGCATCACCTGGATGGTGAGGAAGGCCACCATCAGGCTGATCGCCAGCGCCAGGGTGAAGAACGGCTTGAGGATGCGGCGCGGCGCCATGCCGGCGGCCGACATCACGATGAGCTCGGAATCGCCGTTCAGCTTGTTCAGGGCGTAGATCACGGCGATGAACAGGGCTACCGGGGCGATCACCGTGATCAGCGTCGGCAGCGACAATCCGGTGATGAACAGGAAGACGAGGAGCGTCTGGCCTTTGGCCGTGACGAGGTCGAGCTCGCGCAACGCCTGCGTCACCCAGATCGTGCCGGTCAGCCCGATCAGGCAGGCGAGGAACGCCCCCAGCGCGATCCTGAATATGTAACGCTCGATCTGCGTCATCGCCCGTCGCGCCCAGCCGCTCCCGTCATGGGTATCCCGCGTGCCGAGCCGACCCGGAACCCTCGGCTCAGACACCCCGAGTTGGGCCGTTTCACGGCGCCTGTCCATCGCGTTGCGTTCTGCGCCTCAGAGGGTACACAGGGCCGTGGGCGCCGCCCCGAGATCGGGCGCAGGACGTCGCGGTCGTATGACGCCGCGGTTGCAAGAGGGTTGGAAAGCTTCAGCATGGCGGATGGTATCGGAATCGACTTTCAGCCGCTGTCCTCGACGGGCACCGGCGATCTCGTCGTGTTCGTCGGGGACGACCTCGCGCTCTCGTCGGCCGCATCCGAGGCCATCGGCAAGGCGGGCGCTGACCTCGTGGCGCGGGCCGCCGCCAGCGAACGCTTCAAGGGCAAATCGCAGAGCGCCCTGACGCTACCGGCGCCCGCGGGCGTCGAGGCCGACCGCCTCGTCGTCATCGGGCTCGGCTCCGAGAAGGACCGCGCCAAGATCGACTACGTCACGCTCGGCGGCTTCACCGCCGGCAAGGTTTCAGGCCGCACCGCCCGCGTCGCCATCGACTGGCCGGGCAGCGAGGCCTCGGCCCAGGACATCGCCGACTTCACCCTCGGCGCACGCCTGCGCAGCTACAGCTTCGACCGCTACAAGACTAAGAAGAAGCCCGAGGCAGAGGACGACCGCACCACGCAGCTCACCGTGCTCAGCGCCGATCCGGCCGCCGCCGAGAAAGCCGCCGAGGGCGCGCGTTCGGTCGCCGAGGGCGTGATCCTCGCCCGCAACCTCATCAACGAGCCGCCGAACGTCCTCTTCCCGGAGGAGTACGCCCGCCGGGCCTCCGAGCTGACCAAGCTCGGCGTCGAGGTCGAGATCCTCGACGTGGCGAAGATGCGCGAGCTCGGCATGGGCGCGCTGCTGGCCGTGGCGCAAGGTTCGGGCCGCGAGCCGCGCATCGCCGTGATGCGCTGGAACGGCGCCGACGATAAGTCGGAGCCGCCGCTGGCGCTGGTCGGCAAGGGCGTGGTGTTCGATTCCGGCGGCGTGTCGATCAAGTCGGCCGGCGGCATGGAGGACATGAAGGGCGACATGGGCGGCTCGGCCGCCGTCGTCGGCACCATGCACGCGCTCGCCTCGCGCGGCGCCAAGGCCAACGTCATCGGCGCCATCGGCATCGTCGAGAACATGCCCGACGGCAATTCCTACCGCCCTTCCGACATCGTCACCTCGATGTCGGGCCAGACCATCGAGATCATCAACACCGACGCCGAAGGCCGCCTCGTGCTGGCCGACGTGATCTATCACGTGAACCAGGCCTACAAGCCGAAGGCGATCATTGACCTCGCCACGCTCACCGGCGCGATCATCGTGGCGCTCGGCCAGGAGATCGCCGGGCTGTTCTCGAACGACGACGACCTCGCCACCGCAATCACGGCAGCCGGCGAGACAGCCGGCGAGAAGGTGTGGCGGATGCCGCTGATCCCGGCCTTCGATAAGGCGATCGACTCGAAGTTCGCCGACATGAAGAACACCGGCGGACGCCATGGCGGCGCAGCCACCGCGGCGGCCTTCATCAAGCGCTATGTCGGCGAGACGCCGTGGGCGCATCTCGACATCGCCGGCGTCGGCATGAGTTCGACCGCCAGCGAGATCAACCGCAGCTGGGGTGCCGGCTGGGGCGTGCGTTTGCTCGACCGGCTCGTGCGCGACAAATACGAGGCGTGAGCACCTCGGCGATCCTCGTCGCGGCGGCGCCCCTCGCCGCCGCACTCGCCGCGCTGATCGCCGCCTTCATCACCGGATTCGATCAGAGCACCCATGTTCCGGCCGAGGTCGGGACCCGCTTCTACGGGTTCTTCCTCGACCACTACCCGCTCTTCGCCTTCGCCATCGTCTACGCGCTGGTGCGGGTGGTCGCCGTTGCGATCGCACCGGGTCCGTCGGCAACCCTGCGCCGTGCCGTCGGCGCCCTGGTCGGCCTCGGCCTCGTGCTGGCCTTGAGCCTGCACCCGACCTTCGGCGGGCTTGTCCTGCGCGGCGGCTTCATGACCGGAGGCATGGCCTTCCTGAATCAGGTGCCGATGACGGCGGCCTACGGGCTCGGCGCGGCGGTTGCAGCCTCCGCGCTCGGGTCCGCCATGGGTCTCGGCGTGGTCATCGCCGGGCAGCCCGCGCGCGAACGGTCATCCCGGATGCGCCGTTTCGGGCGAAGCCTCGGTAGCCTGTTTTTTCGGTTTCTCGCGCTCTGGTACGCGCTCGCCGTGCTCGGCTTCGCGCGCACCATCGGGCTCGGCCCCTGGCCGCGCCGACCGCTCGACACTGCCGACACGGTGCTCGTCGCGGCCTGCCTCGTCGTCGCCTTCCTGCCCCATGTGCTGATCTCCGCCCTGCGAGCGGACCGGTCCGCAACGGCCGCGGGTTGATCGGCCCCGGTCGATCCCGCTAAGCCAAGTAGCCGTACGAGCCGCAGCAGAAGGCTCGACGCAGGGAGAACACCATGGCCGATCCAGTGGCCGGCGATCGCAGCGGTGCGCGCCCATGGCTGGCCGCCTATCCGCCCGGCGTACCAGCCGAGATCGACGTCGACCGCCTCGGCACCCTCGTCGATCTGATCGAGCACGGCATCGTCGCCTATGCGGACCGTCCGGCCCTAATCAGCTTCGGCAAGAGCGTCAGCTATCGCGAACTCGGTGCGGCCTCGGACTGCGTCTCCGCCTGGCTCGGCGCGCAGGGCATGGCGAAGGGCGACCGCGTGGCGCTGATGATGCCGAACGTCGCCGCCTATCCGGCGGCCCTCCTCGGCGTGCTCACGGCAGGATGCACGGCCGTCAACGTCAACCCGCTCTACACGCCGCGCGAACTGATCGGGCAACTCGAGGATTCTGGCGCGCGTATCCTGTTCGTGCTCGAGAATTTCGCCCACACCGTCGCCGAGGCACTGCCGAAACTGCCGAAGCTGGAGCGGGTGGTACTGGTCGGGCCGGGCGATTGCCTCGGCCTCAAGGGCAAGGTCATCGACATCGCCTCGCGCTACATCAAGCGCGCCGTGCCGCCCTTCCAGCTTCCGCCGCAGATCGTGATGCGCTTCGACACCGTCCTGCGCGCCGGCCGCAAGCTGCCGCGCCACCGGGTGCCGGTGGAGCCCGGCGATCTCGCTTTCCTGCAATATACGGGTGGCACGACGGGGATCGCCAAGGCGGCGATGCTGACCCATCGCAACATCGTCGCCAACGTCGCGCAGTGCCGGACTTGGTTTGAGATCTCGGGCGAGGACGGGCAGGAGCGCGTGATGGTCACTGCACTGCCACTTTACCATATCTTCGCGCTGACGGCCTGTTTCTTCTTCTTCCTCGACATCGGCGGGTGCTGTCTGCTGATCGCGAACCCGCGCGACGTCGATGGCTTCGTGAAGACGCTTGCCTCCAGCCGGTTCACCCATCTCTCAGGGGTGAACACGCTCTACAACCTGCTCGTGAACCACCCGAAACTGAACACGGTCGATTTTTCGACGGGCGGCGGCTACCACATCGCTGGCGGCATGGCGGTGCAGGCGGCCGTCGCCGCCAAGTGGAAGGCCGCGACCGGGCGCGTCCTGATCGAGGGCTACGGCCTTTCGGAGACCTCGCCCGTCGCCACGATCAATCGGGTCGACCTCGACGAATGGTCGGGGACGATCGGCTACCCTGTCTCATCCACCGACATCACGATCCGGAACGTCGACGGCGCGGACGTGCCTTATGGCGAGCCCGGCGAACTCTGCGTGCGCGGGCCGCAAGTGATGGCGGGCTACTGGAACCGGCCCGAGGAAACCCAGGCCGCCATGACTGAGGACGGCTTCTTCCGCACCGGCGACATCGCGACGATGGCCGAGAGCGGAGCGATCCGCATCGTCGACCGGATGAAAGACATGATCCTCGTCTCGGGCTTCAACGTCTATCCGAACGAGGTCGAGGACGTGCTCGCCAAGCACCCGTCGGTGCTCGAATGCGCGGTGGTCGGCGGACGCTGCGATGACGGCGAGGTCGTCGTGGCCCATGTGGTGACGAGAGGTGAGGGCATCGCGCCGGAAGCGCTGAAGGCCCATGCCCGCTCGGAACTCACCGGCTACAAGGTGCCCCGCCGCATCGTGTTCCACGAGAGCCTGCCGAAGACGAACGTCGGCAAGGTGCTACGGCGGGCACTGCGGGATCTGGATTCCTGAGGGGCCGCGGCGGTAGTCTGCCCGTCGAAGCGCCCCCTTTCCGGGACGCCTGGAGCGCATTGGGAGGGTGAGCCGGGGAAGGGGCCCGTCGGCAGGTCGCAGGGCTTATTGCGGACAGCCGTTCGACCGTTCGTAGCTCTTCAATTCCGCTACCGTCTGACGTTGGCGAGCCGAGAGTGGCACGTCCTCCACGGCGTCGTAGGAACAGCCGGCATTGCCGAAGGCGCGGATGCCGCGGGGCGTGCGGAAGCAGTAGCCAGACTGCTTGTAGATCAGATTGCGCTGGTACCAGGCTTCCTCGCAGCCATCCGCCCGAGCCGAAGCGGCCGCCAAGCCCGACATCAGAACCGCGGACCCAACGGCAAGCACGAACGAGAATCGCATCGAAGGTCTCCCAAAAGCGCGATCAAACGATCACGCGGAGGCCGGCCTGTCGATGATCCGGCGTCTCAATATGCCCAGCGCTGCGCCTTGGTGACGAGGAAATCGCGAAATGCTTGGACGCGGGCGACGGAGCGCATCTCCTCGGCATAGACGAGATAGCTTTCCATGCTCGGCATCTCGCTCTCGCGTAGGATCTGGACCAGGCTCTGGTTCCCGTCGATGGCGTAGTCCGGCAGGATGCCGATGCCGGCACCCGCTCGCATGGCCTCGTGCAGAGCCGCGACGTTGTTGACGGTGAAGCTGATCGGCCGCCGCTCGCGGCCGTCGCGCCCGATGCTCGCGAGGTAGTGCGTCGCGAGCAGGTAGGACGGTTCGTTGCCGCCGAACGAGATCAGCCGGTGCTCATCGAGGTCGTCGAGGGATTTCGGCTCGCCGAAGCGCTTGATGTAATCCTCGCTGGCGAAGGCGTGGTAATGCACCGTGAACAGGCGGCGCTGGATCAGGTCCGGTTGGGCGGGCCGCCGCATCCGGATCGCGATATCGGCCTCGCGCATGGCGAGATCGAGCTCCTCGTTGGTCAGGATCAGCTCGATGCGGACTTCCGGATAGAGGTCGAGAAATTCCGAGACCCGCTGGGCCAGCCACGAGGTGCCGAGCCCGACCGTCGTGGTGACGCGGAGATCGCCCGATGGACGTTCGCTGGTCTCGACGAGGCGGGCCTGGGTGTTTTCCAGGCGCAGCTTCATGTCGCGCGCGGCGCGGAACAGCAGGTCGCCCTGCTCGGTGAGGATCAGGCCGCGGGCGTGGCGATGGAACAGCGGAGCTTTCAGCTCCCGCTCCAGCGCACTGATCTGGCGGCTCACCGCCGACTGGCTCAGACCGATGTCGTCGCCGGCCCGCGTGAAGCTCCCGGCCTCCGCGACGTTGAGGAATATCCGGATCTTGTCCCAGTCCACGGCCGTGCCTCCCGTACGCATACCGGGGTGTGCCCACCCGGCTCGTTGGCCGGGCGAATTTTCACCCCAGGCGTCTTCCGCCTAGCCCTCGATCCCTCGCGACCGGAGCACAACCGAATGGATCGATCGCACCGTCGCCAGACGGAATCCCGCGCTACCGGTTTCTACCGACATCGCACAGGTTAAGCTGACAGGCTTGCGAATTGGTTGCGAAAGGCCGCGTGTCAACATCTTAACAATCGATGACCTGCAACCAGGGATTATTCGGCTGCGGCCTGGGTTGGATTCTCCCCGACTTCGAGGGCCGCGAGATACTTTTCGGCCTCCAGCGCGGCCATGCAGCCCATGCCCGCCGCGGTGACCGCCTGACGATAGACGTCGTCCGTCACGTCGCCCGCCGCGAAGACGCCGGGGATCTCGGTCGCGGTCGATCCGGACTTCACGTTGAGGTAGCCGCCGTGGCGCATCGGCAGCTGTCCCTCGAAAATCCTGGTCGCCGGCTGATGGCCGATGGCGACGAAGATGCCCTCGGTGACATGCTCGCGGATCGCACCCGTGCGGGCGTCCTTCAGGCGCAGATGCGTGACGGAGGGCGCAGGCTCGGTCTTGCCGCAGATCTCTTCGACGGCGTGATGCCAGATCACCTCGACGTTCGGATGCTTGAACAGGCGCTCCTGCAGGATGCGCTCGGCCCGGAACTCGCCGCGGCGGTGCACGACGGTGACCTTGCTTGCGACGTTGGCGAGATACAGCGCCTCCTCGACTGCGGTGTTGCCGCCGCCGACCACCGTGACCTCCTTGCCCCGGAAGAAGAAGCCGTCGCAGGTCGCGCAAGCGGAGACGCCGAAGCCCTGGAACTTCGCCTCCGACGGGATGCCGAGCCATTTCGCCTGGGCGCCGGTTGAGATGATTAGCGCGTCGCAGGAATAGGTCTCGCCGGAATCGGCCACCAGGCGGAACGGCCGCGTCTTCAGGTCGACCTCGGTGATGTATTCCGAGACGACCTTGGTTCCGACATGCTCGGCCTGGAGGCGCATCTGCTCCATCAGCCAGGGGCCCTGGATCACGTCGGCGAAGCCCGGATAGTTTTCGACATCCGTCGTGATCATGAGCTGCCCGCCGGGCTGGAAGCCCGAGATCAGCAGCGGCTCGACCAGCGCGCGCGCCGCATAGATCGCAGCCGTGTAGCCGGCCGGACCTGAGCCGATGATCACGAGCTTCGCGTGCGTATGGGCCATCTCATCCGTCTCCTTGTCCGCTCGCCCGGGCCTTCAGGCCGGTCAGACGCGGGGTGTCGTCTCTAGTTCGGGTTCGGCGCGGCCGCGATTCGCTTGCCGTGTTCGACGAAAGCCCTGGCCATCGCCTGAGCGATCTCGGGCGTCGCGTCGATGGGCGCGTATTGCAGGCCCTCCAGGCGGCCGACGAAGGGCTTGAGCGCGCCCGCCATGGCGAGCCCGGCGAACATCCGTCTGTGCCTGATGTAGGTCTTCGGCAGGTCGAACAGAAGAAGTGGGACGCCGGTGCTCGCCGCCTCGCCGACCATGTTCGCGGAATCCGACGTGACGACGACCTGATCGGCGATGGCCAGCATGCCGACATAGGGGTTGTCGCCGCCGCCGTCCCAGAAGAAGCCGCCCTTGTCGGCGACCAGCCTCTCGAGGGCTTTGCGGAGCGCTTCCGGTGTACGCCGCGAGACGGTGAGCATGAGCGAGGAGCCGCCATCGGCGATGGTGGCGAGATGGCCTACCAGCCGCTTCATGTCGGCGGGGCGATAGCTCAGGTGCCGGCTGTCGCCGCCGATCAGGACCGCGATCCGGGGCCACGGCAGGACCGAGAGGCGCGGATCGGGGGACGCTCGGGCCGCCTGTAGCCGGGCCTGCGAGACCTGATGCGGGGCGGTCAGGGTGGTGAAGACGTTCGGTCCGCGCAGGTCGTCGTAATCCGGCACCCAGATGAAGTCCGCCGAATCGTGGCCGGTTCGAGGGTCCTTGAGGAAGGCCGTGAAACTGCGGTTGCGCGAGGCCTGCCGCAGGGCGCGCAGGTAGGGCACGGCGCGGCGGCCGGATGAGATCACGATCTCCGGCAGCGGCCCGGCCAGCGCGCCGCCCTGCCGACCCGGCGCATCGCGCGGATCGATTGGTCCCCAGGGGGCGGTCCAGCCGAACGGCCGGGAGGTGATGCGCCTGAGCTCGTAGGGCAGGCTCAGGCATTCGGCGATGCCGATGCACTGGTTCTCGTCGCCGGCCTTGCCGTCCGTGACGATCCAGGTCGGCACGCGCGACAGATCGGGCAACGGGGGCTCACCGTCGGCTTCGGCAGTCCACAGGCTCACCGGATACGCCCTCGAACCCTTTGGCCGGTCATGCGAAATCCGGTCGATTGCTCCGCAATGCGGATTTCGGCTTCGCTCATGCGCCGCGCGGGCCGCACGATGCGGTTTCCGAAAGTAGCATCCGAGGACCGTATCACTCGACCGGCAGCATGCGTACGAGCCACTGGGCGTATTGCTCGGCGATGGCGGCGATGCGGCGGCGCTCGGAGGCCGGATCGTACCAGGCCCCGCCGGAGCTCGACGGCAGCACGGACAATTGCGGATGCCGGGCCAGGACCTGACCGTCCGCGCCGACGAGCAGCGCCTCGCCGTCGAGATAATCGTTCGATCCGCCGCCGCCGAGGCCGCCACGGCCGCCGTCCCCCTGGCCGCCCGCATACGCGTTCAGCGATAGGCTGCGCACGACGACCACGAGGCTCGGGCCGCGGCCGCCGATGCGGTCGGCGAAGGTCTGCCTGAGCGAGGCCGTCAGGTCCGCACGCAGCGCCTCCGCCTGCGCTCCGCCGCCGAGGGCCAGCATCGGCCGGACGTCGACCCGCACGGATGCGATCCGGCCGAAGCCCGGCACGGCCTGCAAGACGGCCGCCTGAGCGAACGTCAGGCAGAGGATCGCCACCCCGGCGATCCGGCCGGCCATCCGCATCACGGCAGAGCCCCGTCCCATTTCAGGCGCCGTACTTGACCGCAACGACTTCGTAGGATTTTCCGCCGCTCGGTGTGGTGACCTCGACGGTATCCCCCGCGCCTTTGCCGATCAGCGCGCGCGCGATGGGCGACGTGATCGAGACGCGGCCGGCATGGACGTCCGCCTCCGGCTCGCCGACGATCTGGTAGGTCTTCTCTTCCTCGGTGTCGTCGTCGATGAGCTTCACCGTGGCGCCGAACTTGATCTTGTCGCCCGACAGCTTCGAGACGTCGATGATCTCCGCGCGGGCGATCATGCTCTCCAGTTCGAGCACGCGGCCCTCGTTGTGCGACTGCGCCTCCTTGGCAGCATGATACTCGGCGTTCTCAGAGAGATCGCCATGCGCTCGCGCCTCGGAGATCGCCGCGACGATGCGCGGGCGCTCCACCTGCTGGCGATGCTTCAGCTCCTCTTCCATGGCCGCGAAGCCACGCACCGTGATCGGAACCTTGTCTATCGCCATCGTTTCACGCCGCAATTGAAGAGGCCCGGCCGGGAGCGGCTGCTCCCTCCGGGCCAAACACAGAAAACGTCCGGACCGCCCATGCGGCCGGATTTCAATGGACCTGATGCCAACACGGCTAAGCCGCGAAGTAATCCTGCAAGGCGCGGACCTGGAGATCGCCCTCAAGGTAGGCTTTAATTCCCTCGGCCGCCGCCATCGCTCCGGCGAGAGTGGTGTAGTACGGCACTTTATGCAAGAGGGCCGTGCGGCGGAGCGAGCGGGAGTCCGAGAGGGCTCCCGCACCCTCCGTGGTGTTGAAGACGAGCTGAATGTCGCCGTTCTTGATGGCGTCGACGATGTGCGGCCGGCCCTCCAGAACCTTGTTGGTCCGCTCGGCCGGGATGCCGTTCTCGAAGAGGTAGCGCTGTGTGCCGCCCGTGGCGATCACGCCGAAGCCGAGTTCGTGCAGCGCCCGCACCGTCCCCAGGATCCGCGCCTTGTCGTCGTCGCGCACCGAGACGAAGACGTTGCCCGAGCGCGGCACGGTGGTGCCGGAGCCGAGCTGGCTCTTGGCGAAGGCGACGCCGAAGCCGGCATCGAGCCCGATGACTTCGCCGGTCGAGCGCATCTCGGGGCCGAGCAGCACGTCGACGCCGGGGAAGCGTGCGAACGGGAACACCGCTTCCTTGACCGCGATGTGATCGAGCTTCTTCTTCTTGAGGCCGAAGGAGGACAGGCGTTCGCCGGCCATGATCCGGGCCGCGATCTTGGCGATCGGCTCGCCGATGACCTTGGCGACGAAGGGCACCGTGCGCGAGGCCCGCGGGTTCACCTCGAGCACGTAGATCGCGCCGTCCTTGATCGCGTATTGAACGTTCATCAGGCCGCCGACCTTGAGGGCCAGTGCCATCGCCTTGGTCTGGCGCTCCAACTCGGCCAGGATCTCAGGCGAGAGTGAGCGTGGCGGCAACGAGCAGGCGGAATCGCCCGAGTGGATGCCGGCCTCCTCGATGTGCTCCATGATGCCGGCAACGTAGACGTCCTCGCCGTCGCAGACCGCGTCGACGTCGACCTCGACCGCGTCGGAGAGGTAGCGGTCGAACAGCAGCGGGTTGCGGCCGAGCACCGTGTTGATCTGGCCGGTCTTGTCGTTCGGGTAGCGCTGCTTGATGTCGGACGGGATCAGGCTCGGCAGGGTGCCGAGGAGGTAGTCGGCGAACTGCGCCTCGTCGCGGATGATCGCCATGGCGCGGCCGCCCAGCACGTAGCTCGGACGCACCACGAAGGGCAGGCCGAGTTCGGAGGCGATCAGCCGGCTCTGCTCGACCGAATAGGCGATGCCGTTCTTCGGCTGCTTCATGCCGAGCTTGTCGAGCAACCGCTTGAACTGGTCGCGGTCCTCGGCGAGGTCGATGGCGTCGGGCGACGTGCCGAGGATCGGCACGCCGGCGGCCTCCAGGGCGCGGGCGAGCTTCAGCGGCGTCTGGCCGCCAAACTGGACGATGACGCCGTGCAGCGTCCCGGCCTGCCGCTCGGTCTCGATGATCTCGAGTACGTCCTCTTCGGTCAGCGGCTCGAAATAGAGCCGGTCCGAGGTGTCGTAGTCGGTCGAGACCGTCTCCGGGTTGCAGTTAACCATGATGGTCTCGTAGCCGGCCTCCGACAGCGCGTAGCAGGCGTGGCAGCAGCAATAGTCGAACTCGATGCCCTGGCCGATCCGGTTCGGACCGCCGCCGAGGATGATGATCTTCTTGGCGTCGGTCGGCCGGGCCTCGTCGACGACGGTGCCGGCGAAGGGGGCGACGTAGGTCGAGTACATGTAGGCGGTCGGCGCCTTGAACTCGGCGGCGCAGGTATCGATGCGCTTGAAGACCGGGCGGACGCCGAGCGCACGGCGCTTGGCGCGCACGTCACCCTCTTCCGCGTTCGTGAGCACGGCGAGCCGCGCATCCGAGAAGCCAGCGGCCTTGAGCTGTCGGAACGCCGCCGGGGTCGTCGGCAGGCCGTGGGCCTTCACGCGGTATTCGAGATCGAGGATCGCCTGCAGCTGCTCGAGGAACCACGGGTCGATCTTGCAGGACGCGTGGACCTCCTCGTGGCTGACGCCGAGGCGGAGCGCCTGCGCGACCTTCAGCAGGCGGTCCGGCGTCGGCGTGCCGATCGCGGCCTTGATCGCGTTGTGGTCGTCGCCCTTGCCGAGACCCTCGATCTCGATCTCGTCGAGGCCGGTCAGGCCGGTCTCCAGCGAGCGCAGCGCCTTCTGCAGTGATTCCGCGAAGCAGCGGCCGATAGCCATGGCCTCGCCGACCGACTTCATGGCGGTGGTCAGCGTCGGTTCGGCGCCCGGGAATTTCTCGAAGGCGAAGCGCGGGATCTTGGTGACGACGTAGTCGATCGTCGGCTCGAACGAGGCCGGGGTGGCGCCGCCGGTGATGTCGTTGGCGATCTCGTCGAGGGTGTAGCCGACGGCGAGCTTGGCCGCGACCTTGGCGATCGGGAAGCCGGTGGCCTTGGACGCCAACGCCGACGAGCGCGAGACGCGCGGGTTCATCTCGATGACGATCATCCGGCCGGTGGCCGGGTCGATGGCGAACTGCACGTTCGAGCCGCCGGTCTCGACGCCGATCTCGCGCAGCACCGCGAGCGATGCGTCGCGCATCACCTGATACTCCTTGTCGGTGAGCGTCAGGGCCGGGGCAACGGTGATGGAATCGCCGGTGTGGACGCCCATCGGATCGATGTTCTCGATGGAGCAGATGATGATGCAGTTGTCCGCTTTGTCCCGGACGACCTCCATCTCGTACTCCTTCCAGCCGAGCACGCTCTCCTCGATCAGCACCTCGTTGGTCGGCGAGGCGTCGACACCGCGCTCGACGATGTCGAGGAACTCTTCGCGGTTGTAGGCGATGCCGCCGCCGGTGCCGCCCATGGTGAAGGACGGCCGGATGATCGCCGGCAGGCCGATCTCGGCCAGCGCGATCAGGCCCTGGCCGAGCGCGTGCTCGATGTAGCGCCGGCGCCGGTCGCTCTCGCCGCCGTTCCACTGCCGCTCGAATTCCGACAGGGCCGTCGTGCGGGCGGGGCCTTCGCCGTTCGCGGCCTCGATGCGGGCCACCTCGGCGAGGTAGCGGTCGCGGTCGGCCTTCTTGGCGGCCGAGGCGTTGGCGAGCGCGGATCTCGGGGTCTCCAGCCCGATCTTGGCCATGGCCTCGCGAAACAGGTTGCGGTCCTCGGCCTTGTCGATGGCTTCCGCCGTGGCGCCGATCATTTGCACGCCGAACTTTTCGAGCACGCCCATCTTCTTGAGCGAGAGCGCACAGTTCAGCGCCGTCTGCCCGCCCATGGTCGGGAGCAGGGCGTCGGGGCGCTCCTTCTCGATGATCTTGGCAACGATCTCCGGGGTGATCGGTTCGACATAGGTGGCGTCGGCCATGTCCGGGTCGGTCATGATCGTCGCCGGGTTCGAATTCACCAGCACGATCCGGTAGCCCTCCTCGCGGAGCGCCTTGCAGGCCTGGGTACCGGAATAGTCGAACTCGCAGGCCTGCCCGATGATGATGGGGCCCGCACCGATGATGAGGATCGAGGAGATGTCGGTGCGTTTCGGCATCGGGCGCCTTGGGTCGCAATCTGGGCTGCAGCCGCGTGCATCCGCCCTCGCGCGCCGCCGACGAGTCGGCGAGGTGCGAGGCGGGATGGCGCAGGGATGATCGTCAGGCCCCGCGTTTACACGCAGCCGCAAGGGTTTGGAAGGGTGGCGGACGGCCCGGTCAGGCGCCTGCCGCATGGCTGGTGCTCAGAGTATAATTATTCGATTTATTAAGTAATGAGACCGATTTGATCGAGTCATCGAAAGCAAATAGATGAAAGTTCGGCGATGGACGCCGGATCATTTCAGAATTATTATGAGGAAAAGGATGACGCCCTTCAGAACGTTTCTCGCAGCGTCGCTGATCGCTGCGACCTGTGCATCGGCCCAGGCGGCCGAGGTCACGATCAAGATGCTGAACAATGGCCCGGCCGGGATGATGGTCTTCGACCCGCCTTTCGTGAAGATTGCGCCCGGCGACTCGGTGAAGTTCGTGGCGACCGACAAGGGCCACAACGTCGAGACCATCAAGAACATGGCGCCGGAGGGTACCGCTCCCGTGAAGGGCGCGCTCGGCAAGGACGAGACCGTCACCTTCGAGAAGGAAGGCGTCTACGGCTTCAAGTGCTCGCCGCACTACATCATGGGCATGGTGGCGCTGGTCGCCGTCGGCGCGAACCTCGAGAATCTCGAGAAGGCCAAGGGCCTCGACCAGAACAAGATGGCCAAGCAGCGCTTCGAGCCGCTCTGGGCCAAGGCGGAAGCGAAGTAACGCGCGTCCGGACAGCAAAAAGCCGGGCCGATTCCTCGGCCCGGCCATCGTGCGATCGACGAATTCAGAATGCGGCGTGGAGCGCGGCCATGGCCCTGTCGATCGAGAGGTAGAACACGCCGAAGGCGACCAGCGCCGCAGCAGCGAATTCGTGCGTCTGGTTCGGCAGGGTCTGGAAGCGGCGCATCATCTCGCGGCCGAAATAGACCGATAGCCACGCGAGCGTCAGCACGGCGGGCATCACGAACAGATAGGAGAGCGTGCTCTCGACCCGCGCCGTGCCGGCCGCAGGCTCGATCAGGGCGCGGATGTTGCGCACCCAAGGCGCATGCACCGCCGCATAGAGCGCGGTGAGCCATGCCAAGCCGACACCGACGCCGAGATGCAGGGTGAACTGGCGATGCAGGCGCGAAAAGTCGTCGCGCGCGTCGTCGAACGTCATCCGGGAATCCCCATCGATCCGAAGCCTGCCGGTCGGCGATTCTGCGACGTGTCGCGTCCGGCTCGTGATGGGCTCTGGGTGCCGGGGAAGCTGGGGTTTTTTGTGACGGGACGGTGCCGAGACCGTGCTTTCGGCGGGTCTCGCCGGCTACGAAAGACCCGTGTGACCGATCCGTCACTATCCCTTCTGGACAGTCTCCGGCCTGTTCTCACGCATCAGGCTCACGAAGCGCTCGAACAGGTAATGGCTGTCGCGTGGGCCGGGCGAGGCCTCGGGGTGGTGTTGCACCGAGAAGGCGGGACGGTCGGTGAGCGAGAGGCCGCAATTCGAACCGTCGAAGAGCGAGACATGGGTCTCGACGGCCGTATCCGGCAGGCTTTTCGGATCGACCGCGAAGCCGTGGTTCATCGAGACGATCTCGACCTTGCCGGTGGTGTGGTCCTTCACCGGATGGTTCGCGCCGTGATGGCCCTGGCCCATCTTCACGGTGCGGCCGCCGAGCGCCAGGCCCATCAACTGGTGGCCGAGACAGATGCCGAAGGTCGGCACCCGCTGCGCCAGCAACTCCCGGATCACCGGCACCGCGTAAGCACCGGTCGCGGCCGGATCACCGGGGCCGTTCGAGAGAAACACGCCGTCGGGCTTCAGCGCGATGATGTCCTCTGCGCTCGTCGTGGCGGGCACCACGGTGACGTCGCAGCCGGCCTGGGCCAGCAGGCGCAGGATGTTGCGCTTCACGCCGTAATCGATCGCGACGACCCGATAGGAATCTCCGCCGGCGGCGCGGGTGCCGTAGCCGCCCTTCACCGTCCATGTGGTCTCACCCCAGGTCGAGCGCTCGCGGCTCGTCACCGGCGGCACGAGGTCGAGGCCTTCCATCGGAGCGAGCGCGGCGGCCCGCGCCTTCAAGGCGTCGCGGTCGAAGTTGCCGGAGGGGTCGTTGGCGATCACCGCGTTCGGCATGCCGTGGTCGCGGATCAGCGCGGTGAGGGCGCGGGTATCGATGCCGGTGATCCCGGTGATGCCGCGTGCCTTCAGCCAAGCGTCGAGATGCGACGAGGAGCGCCAGCTCGACGGCCGCGTGACGGCTGCGGCGATGACCGCGCCGCGCACGCCGGAGGCCGGGGCCGCCTCCAGGCTTTCCAGGTCCTCGTCGTTGGTGCCGACATTGCCGATATGCGGGAAGGTGAAGGTCACGATCTGGCCGGCATAGGACGGGTCGGTCAGGATCTCCTGATAGCCGGTCATCGACGTGTTGAAGCAGACCTCGCCGTCGGCGACGCCCTCACGTCCGATCCCGAATCCTTCCAGCACGGTGCCGTCGGCGAGCACGAGCAGGGCGGTGGCGAGGGGCTCGCTCCAGGGCTCGGGTGCGGGGCGCGCGGGAGCGGCGGCGTCGTGCAGCATCGATCGGATCCGGATGGCTGTCGGCCGCATTCCGGCGCCCACGGGGCGGATTCATGCGGCGAGCGATTGCGCTGCACATAACGATCCGGGCGCATGCGGGCAACGTGGTGGGACGAGGGGGTGGTGCACACTGCATTGCGTAGCTACGATTTGCTTGCTCCGAGAGCCACGAGATCGTATCGATCCGCATGTTGATCGTCTGGGACGAGCCGAAGCGCCTCGCGAACCTCGCCAAGCACGGGCTGGATCTCGCGGAGTTCGAGGACGGGTTCGACCTCGACGGCTGCACCGTTCACGAAACACGCCCGAGGCGCACGGGGCCCAGCCGCTTCAAACTGATCGGTCTCTTCGAAGGCCGCATTGTCACGGCGGCGATCGTCTCGCCGCTCGGTTCGGAGGCCCTGTCGATCGTCAGTTTCCGCCGCGCCAACCCCTCGGAGGTCCGTCTGCATGAACGCTCCTAAGCACGCGCCCGGCTACGTTCCGAACCCAGCCTACACGCAAGAGGACTGGGACGAAGTGTCGGAGAATCCCGAATGGACCGAGGACGACTTCAAGGCCGCGCGCCCGTTCGCCGAAGTCTTCCCCGAACTCGCGGAAAAACTGCGAAAGTCGCGCGGTGCCCAGAAGGCGCCGACCAAGCAGCTCGTATCCTTGCGCATCGACCGGGACGTGCTGGAGCGCTTCAAGGCGAGTGGGCCGGGCTGGCAGTCGCGGATGAACGAAGCGCTGCGGCTAGCCGCGCCAAACCTGCCCACGGCCTGAAACGCTGGCGGCTGCTTCGCGAAGCGTATAGGCACCGCCGTTTCGCCCAACGAGCCGACAGGAACCGACCATGCTGCGCGAGCGCCTCACCGCCGAGATGAAAGCGGCCATGAAGGCCGGCGAGAAGCAGAAGCTCTCGACCGTCCGGATGATCCAGGCCGCGCTGAAGGACAAGGACATCGAGGCGCGCGTGTCGGGCAACGGCACCGGCCAGATCGACGAGGCCGAGATCCTTTCGCTTCTGCAGAAGATGATCAAGCAGCGCACGGAAGCTGCGAGCGTCTACGAGCAGGGCGGCCGGCCCGAACTCGCCGAGGGCGAACGCGCCGAGGTCGCGATCATCGCGACGTTCCTGCCGCAGCAGATGGACGAGGCCGAGACCCGCGCCGCCATCGCGGCCGCCGTGGCCGAGACCGCCGCCGCCGGCCCGAAGGACATGGGCAAGGTCATCGCCGTGCTGAAGGGCAAGTATGCCGGCCAGATGGATTTCTCGAAGGCCAGCGGACTGGTGAAGGAGGCGCTTGCCGGGAAGTGACGGTCCCTGAGCGGCTGCTGCCGGTCCCCGCCCGTGGTCGCGGCGGTGGTTCCTATCGGTGTCCGGCTGCGGACGGGCCTACTCGAACAACACCCCGAGCCGGCGCCCCTCGCGGCGCACGACGATGCAGGTGCGTGGACGCCGGTGCGGGCCGGTCGTCAGGGTGAGTCGATCCGGGATCGGCTCCGGCGTGGAGACCTCGATCATGGCGCCGCCTTCGGATTCGTCCCAGACGAGGCAGTCGAGTTCGGACGACAGTCCGTGGAACTGCAGCGATCCGAAGCGGAAGGCGTTCTTGCGAGTCTCCAACCGGCGATTGTCGGTCATGGCGGGCGTCCGAGAGAAGGCCGGTACGGTTGCAGTCTCAGCTTAACAAAACGTGCGGCGGGTACACCGCAATCCTGCGAGACGGTCGTCGCGTACAGATCCGCCAACGTTTTTCGGGGCCCGGCTGAGGCAAAGCCGAGGCTCGGCCGTCCGGAGGTCGCATCAACTGAAGCCTGCGCCACGAACCTTCAGGTTCACGGCAAGGACGCTGGGGCCTGCGCACAGAAACAACCGCCGGCCGTCGGGGCCGCCGAAGGCGATGTTGGCGCACGGGCCGGGCGTCGGGATCGTGCCGAGCGGCGTGCCGTCTGGCCGCCAGACCCGCGCGCCGCTGCCGGTTCCTGCGAACACCCGGCCCTGCGCGTCGATCCTGAGCCCGTCCGGCACGCCGTCGACGACCGTCGAAAACACCCGCTCGCGGGTCAGACGGCCACCATCGCCGACGTCGAAGGCGCGGATCTCGCTCCTGCCGCCGGGGTTCTGGCTCCCACTCGACTCGCCGACGTAGAGCACCCGCCCGTCCGGCGAGAAGGCGAGGCCGTTCGGTTGCACGAATCCGTCGGCGACCGCATCGAGGCGGCCGCCTGGATCGAGCCGGAACACGAAGCGGGCCCGCTGCTCGGAGGAGCGCGTGATGCCTTCCTCCGGATTGTCGATGCCGTAGGTCGGATCGGTGAACCAGACCGCCCCGTCGCGGGCGACCACCACGTCGTTCGGCGAGTTCAACGGCTGGCCTTCGAAACTCTCAGCCAGCACGGTGAGGCGCCCGTCAGGCTCCTCGCGCACGACGCGACGGTTGCGGTGTTCACAGGTGATCAGCCGGCCTTCACCGTCGAGCGCGTTGCCGTTGGCATTGGCGGAGGGCTCGCGGAAGGTCCGGGTGCCGCTTTCCGTGACCAGCAGCATCCGATTGCTGCGCACGTCGCTGACGACGAGGCCGCCGAGCCGCTTCACCCAGACCGGCCCCTCGCACCAGCGCCCGCCCTCGTAGAGCGTCTCGACCCGCGCGCCCGGCGCCAGCACCTCCGCGAGCCCGTCGCTCGCGGCCGGGGCTTCCGCGCGCAAGGGCCGGGGCAGCAGCGTAAGCAGGCCTGCGCCGAGCAGTGCACGCCTGTGGAGAGATTGTGGATGGATCGGGTCGGCCATGGCCCGGCCAGCGCCTTCGGAACGGCTTCGCTCCGGTCCTGCGAGACGGTTGAGACTCGGGCCGGGTCGATGCGGTATCATGCCTGGTCCCGACACTCCCGAAAAGATCCGCGACCGGACTCCGTTGCGATACCCGCCTCACATCCTCGAAGAGATCCGCCAGCGGCTGCCCGCGTCGGACATCGTCGGCCGGCGGGTACGGCTGAAGAAAGCCGGCCGCGAATGGCGCGGGCTCTCGCCGTTCAACGCGGAGAAGACGCCGTCCTTCTACGTGAACGACCAGAAGCAGTTCTACCACTGCTTCTCCTCCGGCAAGCACGGCGACGTCTTCAAGTTCCTGATGGAGACGGAGGGGCTCAGCTTCCCCGAGGCCGTGGAACGGCTGGCCAGCGAAGCCGGCGTCGTCCTGCCGAAACCCTCGCCCGAGACCGAGCGGGCGGAAGAGCAGCGCAAGGGCGCGCTCGAGGTGATGGAACTCGCCGCCGTCTATTTCGAGGAGCAGCTGAAGAGCCAACGGGGCGGCCAGGCGCGCGACTATCTCGACCGGCGGGCGCTGGGGGAGGGGGTACGCCGGCAGTTCCGCCTCGGTTACGCGACGAGCGAGCGCTACGCGCTTCGCGACCATCTCGCCGGCAAGGGTGTCGAGAAGGAGCTCATGCTCGAACTCGGCCTGCTCGCCACGAGCGAGAGCGTGGCCGTGCCGTTCGACAAGTTCCGCGACCGCGTGATCTTCCCGATCACCGACATCCGCGGCCGCGTCGTCGCCTTCGGCGGGCGCGCCATGCAGGCGGACGCCAAGGCCAAGTACCTGAACTCGCCGGAGACGCCGCTCTTCCACAAGGGGCGGATGCTCTACAACCTGAACGCCGCGCGGAAGGCCGCGCATGACCGCGGCACCATCATCGCAGTCGAGGGCTATGTCGACGTCATCGCGATGACGCTCGCGGGTCATGCCGAGACGGTCGCGCCGCTCGGCACGGCGCTCACCGAGGACCAGCTTGCGCTGCTCTGGCGCCATGGCGACGAGCCGATCCTCTGCTTCGACGGCGACAAGGCCGGCCAGAAGGCGGCGTTCCGGGCGCTCGACGTGGCGTTGCCGATGCTGGAGCCGGGCAAGTCGCTGCGCTTCGCCATGCTGCCCCAGGGGCAGGACCCGGACGACCTGCTGCGCTCGGGTGGCGCTTCCGCGATCGATGCCGTGCTGGAGGGCGCGCGCCCGTTGGTCGAGATGCTGTGGGCGCGCGAGAGCGAGGCCGGCCCGCTCGACACCCCGGAGCGCCGGGCCGGCATGGCCCGGACCCTGCGCGAGGCCGTCTCGGGAATCCGCGACGAGACCGTGCGCCGGTTCTACCGGGACGACATCGAGGACCGCCTGCGTGGGCTCTCCGGCGGCGGGGCAGGGGGCCGCGGCGAGCGCGGAAACTACCGACAGGGCGGATCCTCGAACCGGCAGGGCGGCGAGACGTTCCGCCGGCGTCCGCGCCCCGGCGACCCGCCGCCGTCGCCGCGCATCGACTTCAAGTTCAGCCCGCTGTTGTCGAGCGCCACGCCCCCGCCGCGGGGCAGCGCCTTCCGCGAACGCGAGGCGATGATCGTGTCGAGCCTCCTCGTTCACCCCGAACTCCTGGGCATCGAGGAAGAGGCGCTCTCGGAACTGGAGCTGGACAACCCGGACGCACAGCTCCTGCGCGGAGTCCTGCTCGACCGTGCCGCCGACGACACGACGTCGGATTCCGAGATCATGGCCTCCCGTCTGGACCGGGCCGGATTGACCGACGCGGCGGCGCGTCTGGCGGCTCTGGTGAGGCCCGGAGACCGCTGGGCGCTCGATCCGCATGTGGATCCTGCACGGCTCGAAACGACTCTCCGGCAGGCTGTGATCTTGCACCGCAAGGCCGGAACGCTAAATAGCGAACTTCGCCAAGCTGAACGTGCCCTTGTCGACGATGAAACCGAGGCCAATTTTGCTTGGCTCTGCGACGTCAAAGAACGTCTGGCGGTGATCGCAGGGGCCGATGCCGAGGCGGAGGATCCGGAAACGGATGAAAGTTCGACACTGTGACGCGCGGAACATCGCTGCGCATGGTTAACGGTCGGTCAAGCAGCGATGCGTAGACCGACTGAAATCTGCCGGTGACGATCGGCATCCGTATTGCGGCCAGTACCGGGGAAACGCGTCCGATCGCGTCCGGTGCGGCTGCCACGAAAACATAGGCTGAGCATGGCAACGAAGGCAACCGAGCGGGACGAGACCGACGTCGCTCAGGAGCAACAGACGGACGGCCCTCTCCTCGATCTGACCGATGCCGCCGTCAAGCGTATGGTCAAGCTCGCGAAGAAGCGCGGCTATGTCACGCACGATGAGATCAACGAAGTCCTGCCCGACGGGCAGGTCGACGGCGATCAGATCGAGGACGTGCTGGCGCAGCTCGACGACATGGGCATCCGTGTCATCGAGAGCGAGGAGACCGAGGAGACCACGGCCGAGAAGAAGCCGAACGGCGAGGCGGCCGAGGACGAGGAAGCCTCCGAGGGCGGCGAGGTCGCGGAAGTCGCGCCGACGGCACGTGCCGTGACCGTGGCGGCCACCACCACCAAGGAGCCGACCGACCGCACGGACGATCCCGTGCGCATGTACCTGCGCGAGATGGGCTCGGTGGAGCTTCTCTCCCGCGAGGGCGAGATCGCGATCGCCAAGCGCATCGAGGCCGGCCGCGAGGCCATGATCGCGGGCCTCTGCGAGAGCCCGCTGACCTTCCAGGCCATCATCATCTGGCGCGACGAGCTCGTCGACGGCAAGGTCCTGCTGCGCGACATCATCGACCTCGAAGCCACCTATGCCGGCCCGGATGCCAAGACCGCGCCGCAGGTCGCAGCCGAGGGCGCGGAGGAGACCGAGGAGGCCGAGCCCGAAGGGCCGCAGCCGCCCGAGGGCGACGACGAGGACGATCTCGAAAACAACGTCTCGCTCGCCGCGATGGAATTGGAGATCAAGCCGCGCGTCCTCGAGATCTTCGATGCGATCGCCGGCAATTACCGCAAGCTGCGCAAGCTCCAGAACGAGTCGAACGAGCGCCAGGTCTCCGGCGAGAACTCGACGCCGGCCCAGGAGAAGAAGCAGTCCGAACTGAAGGACGTCGTGGTCACCGACGTGAAGTCGCTCTCGCTCAATGCCAATCGCATCGAGGCGCTGGTCGAGCAGCTCTACGACATCAATAAGCGCCTGATCTCGCACGAGGGCCGCCTGATGCGCGCCGCCGAGAATCACGGCGTCGCCCGCGACGAGTTCCTGCGCCATTACCAGGGCTGGGAGCTCGATCCGAACTGGATGGAGCGTGTCGGCGCGCTCGGCGGCAAGGGCTGGAAGAACTTCGTCGAGAAGGGCGGCCGGCAGGTCGCGGATCTACGCGAGCAGATCCTGACGCTCGCCTCCGAGACGGGCCTGCAGATCGGCGAGTACCGCAAGATCGTCAACATGGTCCAGAAGGGCGAACGCGAAGCCCGTCAGGCCAAGAAGGAGATGATCGAGGCGAACCTCCGCCTCGTGATCTCGATCGCCAAGAAGTACACCAACCGCGGCCTGCAGTTCCTGGACCTGATCCAGGAGGGCAACATCGGCCTGATGAAGGCGGTGGACAAGTTCGAGTACCGCCGCGGCTACAAGTTCTCCACCTACGCCACGTGGTGGATCCGTCAGGCGATCACCCGCTCGATCGCCGACCAGGCGCGGACCATCCGCATCCCGGTCCACATGATCGAGACGATCAACAAGATCGTGCGGACCTCGCGCCAGATGCTGCACGAGATCGGCCGCGAGCCGACCCCGGAGGAGCTGGCCGAGAAGCTGGCCATGCCGCTGGAGAAAGTCCGAAAGGTCTTGAAGATCGCCAAGGAGCCGATCTCCCTCGAAACGCCCATCGGCGACGAGGAGGACAGCCACCTCGGCGACTTCATCGAGGACAAGAACGTCGTCCTGCCGATCGATGCGGCGATCCAGTCGAACCTTCGCGAGACGACGACGCGGGTCTTGGCCTCTTTGACGCCGCGCGAAGAGCGCGTGCTGCGCATGCGCTTCGGCATCGGCATGAACACCGACCACACTCTCGAAGAGGTCGGCCAGCAGTTCTCGGTGACACGCGAGCGCATCCGTCAGATCGAGGCGAAGGCTTTGCGCAAGCTCAAGCATCCAAGCCGGTCGCGGAAGCTGCGGAGCTTCCTCGACAACTGAGCCGGATGGCCGATCCGACCAAAACCCTCCTTGCCCGGCAAGGAGGGTTTTTTCGTTCAGGGGCGGCGCGCCGGCAGCGTCCAGGCGCGCGTGGCCGCGACGGCGGCCCCGGTGCCGAGGACGGCCGTGACCGAAAACACCGCGAGCAGCGCGTGGCCGACCCCGGCCAGTCCGAAGACGGCATCGTTCAGCATGCCGACGATGAGCGGTCCCGTGCCGGTGGCCACGAGGGTCACGGTGGCAAGGAAGAACGCACTCACCCCGCCCCGCAGGGAACGCGGCGTCAGGAGCTGGATGCCGCCGAGGCCCGGTGGGCTGGCGAAGCCGAACACGGCGACGAGGGCTGCGAATCCCGAGAGCGAGCTAACGAGGCCCGGCGAAAGGCTCATCACCACGGTCGCGGGCACCGTCAGGACCAGGGCCAGGGCGAGCAGCCGCGAGGCGGCCGCGGCATCGCCGGCACGGCGCATGCGGTCGAGGAGGGCGCCGCCCGTCAGATGCCCGCACGGGGCCGCCAGGAGGGCGATCAGCCCCAGGGCCATGCCGCTCTCGGCCGGGGTGAAGCCGAAGGCGCGTACGTAGAAGGTCGGCGCCCAGGCGGCCAGCGTCTGGATCATCAGCACCGAGGCCGTCGCCGCGGCGGCATGGGGCAGGTAGGCCCGCCAGCGCCGCCGGATCCAACCGAGGGATTTCATCCGGGGCACCGGCGCGGACAAGGCGGGCACCTCGCGGATGCGCAGCAGCATCGCCGCGAGGACGAGGTTCGGCAGGACGGCGAGGACGAACAGCGTCTGCCACGGTGCCAGCCGGCCGAGGACCGGCAGATCGGCGGACCCACGCGCCGTCAGCCATCCGAGCAATGCGCCCCCCGCCAGCAGCGCGACGCTGCGGCCGAGGCTGGAGCCCGTGGTGAGCAGCGAGACACCACGGCCGAGCCGGTTCCGGCCGAGCCGGATCGCCATCAGCGAGAGGGCGGCCGGCAGGATGCAGGCCTGACCGAGGCCGAGGACGAACCGGCTCGCCAGCAGAGCCGGAAACCCGGTCGCGAGTCCGAAGGCGAGGAGCGACACGTTCCACAGCAGGATGCCGGCGAGCAGCAGGCGGCGGCGATGGCCGCGGTCGACGAGCAGGCCGAGGAGCGGTGAGACGAGGGCGAAGGGCAGGGCGTAGGCCGAGCCCTGCAGTAGCCCGAGCTGCGTATCGCTCAGGGACAGGGCTGCCTTCACCGGCGTCGCCACCAATGTCAGCAGGAAGCGGTCGCTGGAGGCCGCGAGCTGGGTGGCGGCCAGGAGGGCGACCAGAGGCCAGCCTCCCCGGTCCGATGAAGACCAGCTCAATACAGCTTGCTCACCCAGTCAACCATCAGGGCCTTGGCGCCGACGCCCGGATCTTCCGGGCTGGTGGTGCGCCCACCGCCCGTCTCGGCGCGATAACGGCCCGGCGGCAGGCCGTAGGCCGTGCGGAAGGCGCGGCTGCAATGGCTCTCGCTGGAGAAGCCGAAATCGTAGGCCAGCGTCGAGACGCTTCGGCTCTCGGTGGAATGGCGCAGGGCCGCCCGCATCTGCTCGAGCCGCTTGTTCAGGATGTACTGGGCGACGCCGCCGGCCGGCGCGAACAGCCGATAGAGCACGCTGCGGGAGACCGCGATGCCCGAGGCGATCGTGGCCGCGTCGAGCCGAGAATCGCCCAGGCGGGCGTCGATGAAGGCTTGCGCGCGCTCCAACCGCATCGCCGTCAGCCGCGCCGGCGGAACCGCCGCGCCGGGCGCATCGGTACCGATCGCGATCGCCAGAAACTCGGCGACGGCCCGCGAGACATGCACGGCGGAATGCGCCGGAACCGTATCGCGGCGGCGTGCCAGCGATCGGAGCAGATCGCCGAGAAGTCCCGTATTGGCCCGCGGCAGGATGGTGCCGTGGAACTTCCCGGCATGCGGCGCGACCGTTTCGACGACGTCGCGCGGCAGCGCGACCGTCAGGAAATGCGCGCCCTCGGCCAGGGTCCGCTGCGGCCGGGTCATGTCGAACAGGATGATGTCACCCTGTGCCAACGCCAACTCGCTGCCGATCGGCCCGCCCTGGAAGGTTCCGTCGCAGAGGAGTTGGAGCGTGAAGTGGTCGAAGTCGTCCCGCCGCACCCGAGCGGGGTTCCGGCTATGCGCGACACCGGCCAGACGGCGCTCGAACAGCAGCAATTGCTCGAAGCGGTGACCGTCGACCCGCGCATGGAACGGAGCACCGGTCGCCGCGACGTCGGAGCCGGCCGCGTAGAGGTCGCGATAGGCCTCGAAGCCCGTCGTTTCGGTCTCGGACGCGAATGTGAAGGAGGGGGTGGCCACGCGTGAGATCCTGACGGCCTGCCGGTCTTGTCCGCAAGTGCGGAAGAGCGCTTAGTCCCTTATATTGAAAGGGTGTTTCAGCCGCGTGGCGCCGTCAACGCCGTTTTGCGGGCACCGGACGATCCGTCTTGACTGTGCAAAAAATCGAGACGAATTGACCGTGACGATCGCCACCGCGGCGACGGCCCGCATCCGGAAGAACAGCGTTGATGACGGCGACCATCGTCAGGCATTCCATCCGGCTCTCGGACGGCGACGCCGCCTATCGCAGGGCCGCCTGGCAGGAGGCCATGGGGACGTCGGGAGAGATCCAGATGACGCCCGAGGAGGCCGAGCGTTTCACGAGCGAAAGCCTGTGGCGGCGCCTGGGGCCGGTGATGGTCGGGCGCATCACGGCGAGCGATTTCCGTCTCGTTCGGACGAAGGCGGCGGCCGAGCGCGTCGGTCTCGACCATGTCTTCATCAACGTCATGGAAGCGGGCCGTGGCTACGGCACCTGCGGACGGCGAAGGATGGATTTCGGGATCGGGTCGCTCATGATCACGAAGCTGTCGAGCCCGGCCGACTACACACTGGAGGGCGTCACCTTCAACGCGATCGTGCTTCCCCGCACGCTGCTCGAAACGGCGCTGGGGCCGGTCGATCCTTTCGACGGGCGGGTGTTCAAGCCGGACTCGCCCGAGGCTCTGATCGTTGGCGCGCATACGCGTGCGCTGATCGACCTGCCCGAATCGCTGGCGCCGGCCAAGGCGGCGATGGCCGGCCGCAGTTGCCTGCAACTCCTCGCGACCTGTCTCAACCGAGCGCCGCCCCTGCAGCCGGCCGGCGCCGACGAGAACGTCGAGACAGCGAAGGACATCCGGCGCTATGTCGAAGAACATCTCTCCGATCCGGATCTCGGACCCGACATGATCTGCCGGGCCTTCGCCCTGTCGCGCTCCCGGCTGTATCGCCTCATGAGCGCGACGGGCGACGTCGCCGCCACCATCCGCCGGCTGCGTCTCGCGCGGGCGCACCGCGAGATCGCCTCGCGGCGCATGGTCGACGTGCCGGTCGTGCAGATCGCGGCGCGCTTCGGCTTCCGGCAGGAGCGCAGTTTTCGGCGGGCCTTCCAGGACGCGTTCGGCTATTCGCCTGCCGCCCTGCGCGACAAGGCGCGCGCTGGCGTCCGCGTCGTGCTCCCCGCATCCGGGGCCGTCATCGAGGACTGGTTCAAGGAGCTTTGAAGCCCCTGAGGGTCCGATGCCGCCCCCACGGCATCGGACCCTCAGGGGCAGGCAACCCTAGCGCTGTGCGTCGAGACCGGCCGATCGGCGCGTCCGGCGGACGGCCGCCGTCGCGCGGCCGAAAGGCGATGAGCCGGGCTCATCGCCTTTCGGTATTACTCGGCGACCGCGCGCGTGGTGCCGGCCTTGCGGTTCCAGAATAGGCTGACCTTGCTGATGTTGCAGAGGTTCACGTTGTGGAATTCCGCGGCGTCGCCATCGTTGTAGACGACCCGGATGTCCCACTTGCAGCCGCCGCCGCCCTGGAAGCTGATGTCGGCGCTCTCGCCGTCGTCGATCGCTTCCTTGCCCATCACGTCCTTGCCCCACTCGGAGCTGCTGACCGGCCCGACATAGACTTCGTCGATCTGGTAGCCGGTGCGGTTGACGAGCGTGAAGTCCTGCTGGGCCTGGGCCATGGCGAGGCTCGGAGCGAAAATCACGGCTAGAGCGGTGAGACGAAGTACGGAATTCGGCATTAGGAATAGTCCCGGGAGTTCGAAGGCGAAGGACCCTCGGGCAAACCCGATCTGTTGAACCTCGCAAAAGCTCGTTAGGGCGGCGGCCCCGGGGTTGCATTGTCCCAGCGTCCCAAAGTCTTGATCCGGCATCTCAGTCCACAGGCTTGAAGGCCGCGGTAGAGCCCTGGCGGCACCTTGGGAGTCCGGCACGACGCGTCCATGAAAATTGGCTGTCGGCGGCCGGACGATTTCGGGCTATGTCGAGGCACGCGATCAGGCAGCCGGCAGGTCTACCCGAGGTTGTCACCCGCTTGCGTTCGCATCGCGACACGATCCATCCTGCAAACCTTGCTTTGCCCTGCGCCGCACCCACCTTGGCCATATGCTCGACGAGGACGCCACGCAGCAGCCACCGAAAGCGCTCGCTCCCACCGCCTTCGCCGACGGCTCCGAGGCGCAGGACGTTCCGTTCGGCGCGATCCAGCAGAGCGTGGGCATCCGCGACTGGCTGCTGGGCGAGGGCGCGCGGCTGCAAAATGCCAGCGACCTGCTGTCGGGATTGGCGCAACGCCTGATCGATGTCGGCGTGCCCGTCGACCGTGCCTCCACCGCGATCGACACCCTGCATTCGGAATATTCGGGCGTCGGCCGGGTCTGGTCCCGCGAGGCGGGCACCACGGTGCGGCTGTTTCCGCACGGCGAGGCTTCGGACGCGGCCTATCGCGAGAGCCCGTTCCACGCCGTCCACCAGAGCGGCGAGTGGCTGATCCTCGATCTGGCCGAGACCGATGACGGATTGTTCTCGATCATCCCGGAGCTGAAGGCCGAGGGCTACACGGCCTACGTCGTCGTGCCGGTGTTCTTTACCAACGGCACCCATAACGGCCTCACCCTCGCAACCCGGGCGAAGGACGGATTCGCCGACGAGGACATCGCGATCCTGCGCTTCATCATGCCGGCGCTGGCCGCGGTGATGGAGATGCGGATCGTCAACAAGCAACTCGACCAGGTGCTTCGGATCTATGTCGGCGACGAGCCACACCGGGCGATTCTCTCGGGCGACATTCGGCGCGGACAGGTGAAGCGCATCCGCTCGGCGATCCTGTTCGCCGACATGCGCGACTACACCCGCCTCTCGGCCGACCTGACACCCGAGGAAGCGGTCGAGCTCCTCAACCATTTCTTCGATTGCCTCGTGCCGGCGATCGAGCGCGAGGGCGGCGAGGTCCTGAAATATCTCGGCGACGGCCTGCTCGCGATCTTCCGCGAACCCGGCGACGACCTCGGCGGCGCGGCCAAGGGCGCGCTGACGGCGGCGCAGGGTGCGCTCGAGGCGCTGGCCGAGGCCAACGCCCTCGACCGCTTCGGCGGCAAGCCGGTGGCGGCGGGCATCGCGCTCCACCACGGCGAGGCCGCTTACGGCAATGTCGGGTCGGGCACCCGGCTCGACTTCACCGTGATCGGCCGCGACGTGAACCTCGCCAGCCGCCTCTCGCGGTTGAACCGGACGCTGGGCGAGCCACTTCTGATGTCGAAGCCGTTCGTCGATTTCCTCTGGGGCGACCCGGAATCCCTTGGCGAGCACGGCCTCGACGGATTTTCGGAGCCGATGGAGGTCTACCGGCCGGGCCGGAAGAGGCCGGCCAAGGCCTCGCTCGGCCAGGGCGCCGATCGCGGCTCACCGCCGGGCATGGTGATCGCGGCGGCGCTGGCGCAGGACGCGGATTGATTCTCTTCGGAGCGTCAGTCTGCACACAGTACGACAGGGTCGCATCTGGTGCGGATGATGATGTGGTTCGGCTACCCGAACGAGGGGTCCGCAGTGTGGATTAAAGCGTAACCGCGCCCGTCAGCCAAAAGCTGTATTGGGAGGCGCTACATTCGGTGAGAGCGAACACGCCTATAAAGGCTGCTTGTTCTGACCTCTTCGACATTGAATGCTACGTCGTGGGTCAGTCTGCTGCCCACCCTGGTCTGATCCGCGCTGTCGGCTCGCTACCCCCGTAGCGTGATCCGCGCGCCGGCCACGCTGAAATTCCGCAACCGCGACAGGAACGACATCCCGAGCAGGCCCGTGCCGAGACGGCCGCCCGGGATCGCCACGGCCTCCACGTAGATCTCGCCGGAACCGCACGGATTTTAAGAAGCGCGACGATCGGCGCGGGGATTGACCTCTCCTGCATCCCGGCCCACATCAGCAGCATTCCAGGGAGATCCCCGACAAGGGGCTGAGACACCGCTAGTCGCCTCACGGCAGCGCGGAAATCCTTCGAACCTGATCCGGCTCATACCGGCGTAGGGATTGGACCGCGGGTGTCTTTTTCGACAGATGCCCCAGCTTCACCGAAGCGCGCGGCACCATTCCTTGCGGGCAACCGTGGAGGCCTCGTGTCGGCTGTCCTGACATCCCCGATCGGTCTTCGACGCGATTCCGGCCTGCGTCCGCGCCCGGCCGCGCTGCCGGAGCACGCCGATGTCGTCGTGGTCGGCGGCGGGTTGATCGGCCTGTCGATCGCCTGGCGGCTCGCGGGCACCGGCCGCTCCGTCACGGTGATCGAGCGCGACACCGTCGGCGCCGGGGCGAGCCTCGCCGCCACCGGCATGCTGGCGCCGGCCGCCGAGCACGAGCCCGGCTCCGACCTGCTCCTGCCGCTGGCGCTCGACAGCCTCCGCCGCTGGCCCGCGTTTCGCGATGCGTTGCAGCAGGCGTCGGGCGTCGGCATCGATTACCGGGAGGAGGGCACCCTGGTGCTCGCCATCGGCCGCGACGAGGTCGAACGGCTCCGCTTCCGCCACGATCTCCAGCGCCGCTCGGGCGTCGCCGCCGAATGGCTCTCCGGCCCGCAGGTCCGCACCCGCGAACCGCTGCTGCGGCCGAACGTGACCGCTGGGATCTTCTGCCCGCGCGATGCCCAGGTCGATCCGCGGCTCGTCATGCAGGCGCTGGTGCGGGCCTGCGACGCGGCCGGGGTCGGCATCGTCGAGGGTCTCGCCGTCGATCACGTCGCCTATCGCGGCGAACGCACGTCAGGCATCGTGACGAGCCAAGGCAGCATCGCAGCCGACACCGTGATCCTCGCTACCGGTGCCTGGAGCGGGCAGGGCGGTCTGCTGCCGAATGGGCTCATTCTGCCGGTGCGGCCGATCAAGGGACAGTCCCTCGCGCTGAAGACGACGAAGCGCACCGGCACCCTGGCGCACATGGTCTGGACAGAGCAGATTCACATGGCCCCGAAAGGAGATGGCTCCCTCATCGTCGGCGCCACGGTGGAGGATTGCGGCTTTCGCGACGGCGTCACCGCGGGCGGACTCTTCGCCCTGTTGGAGGGTGCGCGCCAGGTTCTGCCGGGTGTCGAGGAGATGGAGGTCGAGGCTGTCTGGAGCGGATTCCGCCCAACCTCCGACGACGACGCCCCCATCGTCGATGCCCTGCCGAACGGCCTCGTCATCGCCACCGGCCACCACCGCAACGGCTATCTCCTGGCCCCGGCGACCGCCGACGCAGTGGTCGATTTGGTGGAGACAGGGACGCTGCCGGATGTCTGCCGCGGCTTCGGCCTCGCGCGGTTCGTGCAGGCGGAAGACGAGCGCCGCCAGAGGGCCGGCGCATGAAGTTGATCGTCAACGGCGAGCCGCGCGAGCACGAGGCCGGGAACGTCGCGGCCTTGTTCGCGATCGAGGCCGAGGAACGGGCTCTGCCGGCGGAAGGCATCGCCATCGCCCTCAACGGCCGGGTCGTGCGCAGGACGGATTGGGCCGAAACCCCGCTGAGCGAGGGCGACCGCATCGAGATCGTCCGCGCCATGCAGGGTGGCTGAACGCAGGAAAGAAGGGTTCTTCCATGGCCCATCACGATACGAATCTCGCAGCGCAAGCCGGCGACGATCTCCTCGAGATCGCGGGCCAGAAACTCGCCTCGCGGCTGTTCATCGGCACGGCCGGCTACCCGAGCCAAGGCATCATGGCGGATTCCGTGCGCGCTTCCGGCGCCGAGGTCGTCACCGCCTCGATCCGCCGCGTCTCGCTGCAGGGCCACGGCTCGGACACCTTCCAGAAGCTCAAGGGCAAGCGCTTCCTGCCCAACACGGCGGGTTGCGAGACCGCCCGCGACGCGATCATGACCGCTGAGCTCGCCCGCGAAGCCCTCGACACGACCTGGATCAAGGTCGAGGTCATCGGCAACCGCGAGACGCTCTATCCCGACGTCGTCGAGCTGATGGAGGCCTGCCGCCACCTCGTGGACGACGGCTTCACGGTGCTGCCCTATTGCAACGACGATCCGGTGATCTGCGAGCGGCTTGCCGACATGGGCTGCGCCGCCGTGATGCCGATGGGCTCGCTGATCGGCTCCGGCATGGGCGTGGCGAACCCGGCCAATCTCGAACTGATCTGCCGCCGCTCCCCGGTGCCGGTCATCGTCGATGCCGGCATCGGCACGGCGTCCGACGCGGTGATTGCCATGGAGCTCGGTGCGGCGGCCTGCCTGATCAACACGGCGGTCGCCAAGGCGGACGATCCGGTGCGGATGGCAGCCGCCATGCGTCACGCCGTCGAGGCAGGACGGCTGGCCCATCTCGCCGGACGCATCCCGCGCCGGGGCCGCGCCGAGCCTTCGAGCCCGCAGCTCGGCCTCGTCGGATCTTGATCCCATCGCCGCTGCTTGTCGTCACCGACCGCCACGGGTCGGCGCGGCCGCTCGTCGAGACGGTCCGGGCGGTGCTCGACGGGGGCGCGCGCTGGATCTGGTTTCGCGACAAGGACCTGGAGCCGGCGACACGGCGTGATCTGGCGTTAGAACTGCTCGCCCTCGTGCGCACCGCCGGCGGCCGGCTGACGATCGGCGGCGACGCGGTTTTGGCTGCCGAGATCGATGCGGATGGGGTTCAACTCGGCGCTGCGTACTTGGAGCTCGTACCGAAATCCGCCGACGCGTTCGGCGATCGAGCAGTAGACCTCGAGCCGTCATTGCGAGGCGAAGTCGAAGCAATCCAGGGCCAACGCACTGGCGTCGGCGTGTCGGCCCTGGATTGCTTCGCTACGCTCGCAATGACGGATGAGGCTCCTCGGCGGAAAGGCAGGGGGCGAGAAGCGTTCGTCGTCGGCGTTTCCGCTCACAGCCTCGGCGACGTTCGCCGCGCTAGAGAGGCCGGCGCCGACTACGCCACGCTGAGCCCGATCTTCACGACCGCGAGCAAGCCGGGCTACGGCCCGGCACTCGGGCTCGACGGGTTGCACGAAGCCGCCGCCATCGGCCTGCCCGTGGTCGCGCTCGGCGGCATCGCACCCGAGCATGCGGTGGCCTGCCGCGAAGCGGGCGCCGCCGGTATTGCGGTGATGGGTGGGATCATGCGCGCGGCCGATCCGGCTGCCGCAACGCGGCGCTACCTTCAGGCCCTGCACCCGCTCACTTGAGGGCGTCGATCCCCGCCTGACACACGACCGACGTCCTGGTCGCTCGTCCCGCCGGAGCAGCCGACCGCGCCGATCAGCTTGCCGTCGACGATTAGCGGAATGCCGCCGGGCGAGGCGGCAAGCTCGGGATCGAGCGTGCCGTAGATCGGCGGCCCCTTGGCGTAGGCCTCGAAGAACACCCGCGTCTCGCGCCGCCAGCGCGCCGCCGTCCGGGCCTTGCGCTGGGAGACGCCGACCGAGGCGAGTTGCGCGCCATCCATCCGGGCGAAATGGACGAGGTCGCCATGCGTGTAAACGACGGCGATGCTCATCGGCCAGCCGCGCTTCTCCGCCTCGGCCTGCGTGGCCGACACGATCGCACGGGCCTGTTCAAGGCCGACCGGCGCGCCGTAGGGGACGCCGAACGGGATCTTTTCGGGAAGATTGGGTGCGGCGGGCGCCGGCTGGTGGGCGCAGACGGACCCCGTGCCGATCGCGAGGACGAGTGTCGCCACGGCGAAGTCGATCGGACGCATGGTGTTTCCTCGGGCCAAGACCTTCCGGTCTCTTGCACGGGATGCATGTATGACGCGGGCAATGCGCGGCGAGCGCAGAAAATCGCCCGGCCCTATGGCGCTGCGGCGCGACGCGTATAGAACCCCTTCAAATCCCGATCCTTTCCAGCGCGCCGGCATCGGGCCGGACACGGACGCCGCATGATCAACTCACCCCTGATGACCGTCATGGTCGACGCCGTGCGCAAGGCCGCCCGCGGCCTCAAGCGCGATTTCGGCGAGGTCGAGAACCTGCAGGTCTCGCGCAAGGGCCCCGGCAACTTCGTCTCGGCCGCAGACCGCAAGGCCGAGGAAATTCTGCGCGACGCGTTGATGAAGGCGCGGCCCGGCTATGGCCTGGTGCTCGAAGAGGACGGCGTGATCGAGGGCTCCGACAAGAGTCACACCTGGCATGTCGACCCGCTCGACGGCACCACCAACTTCCTGCACGGCATCCCGCATTTCGCGATCTCGGTCGGGCTCGAGCGCGACGGAATGGTCGTCGCGGGCGTGATCTACGATCCGATCAAGGACGAGCTGTTCATGGCCGAGCGCGGCAAGGGCGCTTACCTGAACAACCGCCGCCTGCGCGTCTCGGGCCGCTCCGAGCTGGCCGACGCCCTCGTCGCCTACGGCTCGCCCTATCTCGGCCGCGGCGACCCGCACCGCCTGCTGAAGGAGGTCGCCGCCGTGATGGCGATCACCGGCGGCGCGCGCCGGTTCGGCTCGGCGGCGCTCGATCTCGCCTACGTCGCCTGCGGACGCAGCGACTTCTACTGGGAGCGCGACATCAACTCCTGGGACATCGCGGCCGGCATCATCCTGGTGCGCGAGGCCGGCGGCTTCGCCACCAACGCCGACGGCGGCGCCGAGCCCCTGGCCGCCAAGACGGCGGCGAAGTCGGTCGCAGCCGGCAACGAGGTACTGCATCGCGAGCTGATCGCGATCCTGCGCAAGGCGAACGCGTAGCCTCGACCGAATTGAGCGGCGCGGATCGTGTCGACGGATCAGTGATCACCGGAGCCATCATGTCCAGCCGCGTCACTCGAAGCGCTGTCCTCGTCCTCCTCGTCGCGTTGCCGTTCGGCGCGGCTGGCCCGGCATCCGCACAAAGTCCGGCGCAATCCTATCTCTTCGGCGAGAAGCGCTTTCGGAACGCCTGCAGGCCACCCCTGAAATACGCGGCCGGCGCTTGCGTTCGCCGCTGCCCTGCCGGCTACGAGAGCATGGGCGGTTACTGTCGCTTCCGATCGATGAGACGTTAACGCCGGTCTGGCGCCGGTCATCCCGTTTGCCTTAAACGGCACTGAACATTCCAGACGAAGAGCCGATCCGCATGGACGCCCGCAAGCACAGCGCACTCAAGGACTCGATCCGTTCGATTCCGGATTACCCGAAGCCGGGCATCGTCTTTCGCGATATCACCACCCTGCTCAGCGACCCGCGCTCGTTCCGGCGGGCGGTCGATTCCCTCGTCCATCCCTATGCCGGCGGGCGGATCGATCAGGTCGCGGGGATCGAGGCGCGCGGCTTCATCCTCGGCGGCGCGGTGGCGCACCAGCTCTCGTCGGGCTTCGTGCCGATCCGCAAGAAGGGCAAGCTGCCCCACACCAAGGTCTCGCTCGCCTACGCGCTGGAATACGGCACCGACGAGATCGAGATCCACGTCGACGCGATCAAGCCGGGCGACAAGGTGCTGCTGGTCGACGACCTCATCGCCACCGGCGGCACCGCCACGGCGGCGGTGAACCTGCTGCGCCAGCTCGGGGCGGAGGTCGTCGCAGCCTGCTTCGTGATCGACCTGCCGGAAATCGGCGGGGCGCAGAAGCTGCGCGACCTCGGCGTCCCGGTGCGGACCCTCATGGAGTTCGAAGGGCACTGAGCGGCGAGGGCTCTGCCCTCGCGCTCCTGCCGGAGGGCTGAGCCCTCTGGACACCCTGGTTAGGCGGCGAGACTCTCGAACAGGCCGCGTCCGTCCGTTCCGCCGATCAGGTCTTCGACGAAGTTTTCGGGGTGGGGCATCATCCCGAGCACGTTGAGTTTTTCCGAGTAGATGCCGGCGATGGCGTTCAGCGAGCCGTTGCGGTTCGCGTCCACCGTCAGTTCGCCGGCGGCATCGCTGTAGCGGAAAGCGATGCGGCCCTCGCCCTCGAGCCGGGCGACCGTCTCGGGATCGGCGAAGTAGTTGCCCTCGCCATGGGCGACGCAGACGTCGATGACCTGACCCTTGGTGTAGGCCCCCGTGAAGCGCGTGTCGGCCCGCTCCACCCGCAGCATCTGCCGGTGGCAGATGAAGCGGCGGTCGACGTTGCGCATCAGCACGCCCGGCAGCAGGCCCGATTCGCACAGGATCTGGAAGCCGTTGCAGATGCCGAGCACGAGGCCGCCGCGGGCCGCATGCGCTCGAACCGCATCCATCGCGGCCGCACGCCCGGCGATGGCGCCGCAGCGCAGGTAATCGCCGTAGGAGAAGCCGCCCGGCAGCACAGCGAGGTCCGTTCCGGCCGGCAGCTCGGTGTCCGCGTGCCAGACCTTCGTCACTTCGGCGCCGGCTAGGGTGAGCGCGCGGGTGACGTCGGCATCGCGATTGGAGCCGGGGAAGACGATGACGGCCGCACGCATCAGGCGATCTCGATCGAGTAGTTCTCGACCACCGTGTTCGCCAGAAGCTTCTCGCAAGCAGTCTTGAGCGTGTTTTCGGCCTGGACCGGGTCGTCGCCCTTGATCTCGACGTCGAACACCTTGCCCTGGCGGACACTTCCGACGTCCTGAATACCGAGGGACTTCAGGGCGGCCTCGATGGCCTTACCCTGAGGGTCCAAAACTCCGGTCTTCAGGGTGACGACGATACGAGCCTTGGTCATGTGAGCTCTTGAACTTCGAGGACGACGTTGCCTTCTCCATACCGGTTCGGCTGCGTGCCGGATAGGGCGGAGACGAAGGGCGCCACAGGGTGATCGGTTTGTGGGCTGCCTCGTTTCAGCCCCGCCGGTGACGGCCTACTCCCACTCGATCGTCCCAGGCGGCTTCGAGGTGATATCGTAGGTCACCCGGTTGATGCCCTTCACCTCGTTGATGATCCGTGTCGCGACGCGGCCGAGGAAGGCCATCTCGAAGGGGTGGAAGTCGGCGGTCATGCCGTCGATCGAGGTGACGGCGCGGAGCGCGCAGACGTGGTCGTAGGTGCGGCCGTCGCCCATCACGCCCACCGTCTTCACCGGCAGGATCACGGCAAACGCCTGCCAGATCGTGTCGTAGAGGCCGGCTTGACGGATCTCGTCGAGATAGATCGCGTCGGCCTTGCGCAGCGCCTCGAGTTTCTCGCGGGTGATCATGCCGGGGCAGCGGATCGCGAGGCCGGGGCCGGGGAAAGGGTGGCGGCCGACGAAGCTCTCGGGCAGGCCGAGCTCCTTGCCGAGGAGCCGAACCTCGTCCTTGAACAGCTCGCGCAGGGGCTCGACGAGCTTCATGTTCATGCGCTCGGGCAGGCCGCCGACATTGTGGTGGCTCTTGATCGTCACCGAGGGGCCACCGGAGAACGACACGCTTTCGATCACGTCTGGGTAGAGCGTGCCCTGGGCGAGAAAGCCGGCGCCACCGAGCTTCTTCGCCTCCGCGTCGAATACGTCGATGAACAGACGGCCGATCGTCTTGCGCTTGACCTCCGGGTCGTCGACGCCTTCGAGCGCGTCGATGAACATGTCCTGCGCCTGCACGTGCACGAGCGGGATGTTGTAGTGGTCGCGAAACAGTCGGACGACCTCCTCGCCCTCGCCCTGCCGCAGCAGGCCGTGGTCGACGAAGACGCAGGTCAGCTGCTCGCCGATCGCCTCGTGGATCAGCACTGCCGCCACGGAGGAATCGACGCCGCCGGAGAGCCCGCAAATCACTTTCTCGGAGCCGACCTGCTCGCGGATTTTCTGGATCGCCTCCTCGCGGTAGGCACCCATGGTCCAGTCGCCCGAGCAGCCCGCGATGTCGCGCACGAAGTTGCGGATCAGCAGGGCGCCGTGCGGGGTGTGGTGCACCTCGGGGTGGAACTGTACAGCGTAGTACTTTCGCGACTCGTCCGCCACGGCGGCGAAGGGCGCGTTGCGCGACATCGCGATGGTGGCAAAACCCTCGGGCAGCTTGGTGACGCGGTCACCGTGGCTCATCCAGACCGGGTACTTTTCGCCGACATGCCAGACGCCCTCGAATAGGGGCGAGTCGGACAGAATCTCGACTTCGGCTCGGCCGAACTCGGCATGGTGTCCGGCCTCGACCTCGCCGCCGAGCTGGGCTGCCATGGTCTGCTGGCCGTAGCAGATGCCGAGCACCGGGATGCCGGCCTCGAAGATCTTTTGCGGGGCGCGCGGCGACAACTCACTGGTGACCGATTCCGGACCGCCGGAGAGGATCACGCCCTTCGGCCGGTGCTCGTCGAAGGCCGCGTCGGCCTTCGTGAACGGCACGATCTCGCAATAGACGCCCTCCTCGCGCACGCGGCGCGCGATGAGCTGCGTCACCTGCGAGCCGAAATCGACGATCAGGATCTTGTCGTGATGGGAGGTGTCGAGCAGGGACGTCATGGGGCCTCGGGCGTGTCGCCGACCGGGTTAGACGAGCGCTCCGGGCGGTGCAACGCGAGGGGCCGCACGGGCTCCATGCAGGGTCGATGGGCCGGGGATAGCGTCAGACCACGACCGGCTGCACCATCTGCTCGCCGACCCCAAACACCCGCTTGTAGCGTTCAACCTCCGCCGCCGGCCCCTGGGCCTTCGATGGGTTGTCCGAGATCTTCACGGTCGGGCGGCCATCCGTCTCGATCACCTTGCAGACGATCGAAACCGGATCGAGCCGTCCGTCCGGCACGAAGCCGCGAAAATCGTTGGTGAGCAGGGTGCCCCAGCCGTAGCCGATCCGCACGCGCCCGTGGAAATGCGCGTGGATCGTCTCGATCGCGTCGACATCGAGCCCGTCCGAAAAGATCGCGAGTTTTTCGCGCGGGTCGGCGCCGCGGGAGCGCCAGAAGCGGATCGCTTCCTCGCCGCCTTCGATCGGATCCTTCGAGTCGATGCGGATGCCGGTCCAGTCCGTCAGCCAGTCCGGCGCGCCTGCGAGAAAGCCGGTGGTGCCGTAGGTGTCCGGCAGGGCGACGAGCAGGTTGCTCTCATAGTCCTGCTGCCAGTCGGCGAGGACGTCGTAGGGGGCCTGCGCCAGGGCCGCGTCGTCATCCGCCAATGCGGCATAGACCATCGGCAATTCGTGCGCGTTCGTGCCAACGGCCTCGACCTCGCGGCGCAATGCGATCAGGCAGTTGGAGGTGCCGAGGAAGCGGGAGCCCAAGCCCTCCGCCATCGCCTGCACGCACCAGTCCTGCCAGAGGAAGCCGTGGCGGCGGCGGGTGCCGAAATCGGCGATCGAGAGATCGGCCAACCGGTGCAGGCGCTCGATCTTCTCCCAGACCCGCGTCATCGCGCGGGCATACACCACCTGCAGGTCGAGCTTGCCGAGATCGCGCAGCACTGCCCGCGAGCGCAGCTCGTTGAGGATTGCCAGCGCCGGCACCTCCCACATAGTGGTCTCGATCCAGGGGCCGTGGAAGGTCAGCTCGTACTGGCCGTCGCGCGCCGCGAGTTCGTAGTCGGGCAGCTGGAAGCCCTCGAGCCAGTCCAGGAACTCGGCCGAGAACATCCGGCGCTTCCCGTAGAAGGCGTTGCCGCGAAGCCACGTCGATTCGCCCCGCGACAGCCGGAGCGTGCGCGCATGGTCAAGCTGCTCGCGCAACTCGCCCGCGTCGATCTCGTCGGCGATGCGGATTCGGGTCGTTCGGTTGTGGATGCCGAAGGTGACGGCGACGTCGCGATGGCGGCGAAAGATCGTCTGCGCCATCAACAGTTTGTAGAAATCGGTGTCGAGCAGCGACCGGACGATCGGATCGATGCGGAAGTTGTGATCGTGGGCGCGGGTGGCGAGGTCGAGCATCGCGTTTGGTCGGCACCCCTGTCCGGCGCCGAAACCCGGCAGCCACCACGAGAGGCTTTCCGTCGATCAAGGCCGAAGTCAACGCGATGGGGCGGCACTCCCCTCGAAGCGCCGCCCCATCGTATTGCCGCCGTCTATGCCACGCTCAGGCCAGATCGACCTTCTTCGTCTCCGTCTTCGGGCTCTCGCCGGTCAGCGTGGCCTTCACGAAGCCGTAGAGGTGGACCATCGTGCTGTTGGGGCTGTCCCAGTACTCGCCCTGCTCGGGATGGACGCGGATCAGCGCCACTTCCGGGTCGTCCTTGCCGTTCGGGAACCAAGTCTTCAGGCTGGCATTCCACTTCGAGTCGATCACCGATTGGTCGGTGACGATCTCGGCCTTGCCGGCGACCGAGACGTAATGCTGCTTCGAGGGATCGGAGAAGCTGAGGTTGATCTGGTTGTCGCGGCTGATCTCGGCGGTCTTCGGCGAGTGCAGCTTGGTGAAGAACCACAAGTCGCCGTTCTCGTCGGCATCGTTGTTCCACATCGGCCGGCTGTTGAGCGTGCCGTCGGGATCGGCGGTCGTCATCATCGCGATCTTAACGTCCTTGATCAGTTCGAAGAGCTTTTTCGCGCCTTCGTGGTCGCGGTGATTGCCCTGATGCATGGGTCTGAACTCTCCAACTCCGTGCCCGGACGTGACCGCCATCGGCGACGGCCATCCGGAATGCGCCTCGACAACGGGCGTGCGGCGGGTTGGTTCAGGTGCAAACGCGCGTGGTTGGCGCTGCAGCCAGCGCATGTCGCCGCGGTTTTGGTCGGAGCGCTGCTGGCCTTGCCGGCTTCAGCCGAAGTCCGGTTTGGCCCTGGTGTGCAGATCGGCGGCCATGATTTTTCGAACCGTCGCTATCGTAGCGTGCACATCGAGCGCGTGAGGCGCCTTCCGGGTCCGTCGGGCTGCCGCCATGTCCGGAACGGAGTCTATCGCCGCGGCGACGGCTCGATAGTGCGTGGGCCGATGGAGCAGTGCAATCTCATCGCGATTCCGCCGTCACAGCGTCGGTGACGCAAGCTCCGGTTCGGGCTGGCGTTTCGGGCGCACGGGGTTACATGGGCGGTACATCCAGAAGACCGATGAGAGCGGGCCAGTCGCCTGCGAGGAGTATGCCTTGGCGATCACCCGTGACGACGTGATCAATGCGCTGTCGACCGTGAAGATCGATCGCGGCGGCACGACGCTGCCCGGTTCCGGCCGGCTCTCGCAGGTCGTCGTCGATGCGACGAACCGCGTGATGTTCTCGATCCTGATCGATCCGAGCGAGGCCGAGCGCTTCGAGACCGTGCGTCGCGAGGCCGAGGGATGCGTGCTTGCTATGCCCGGCGTCTCCGGCGTCTTCGCCAGCCTCACCTCGGAGCGTGGCCCGAACGCGCCGCCGCCCCAGGCTCCGCAGCAATCCGGCCCCGGCCCGGGCACGCCTCTGCCTCCGCCGCGCACAGGCGCGGCGTTGCCGGGCGTCAAGCACATCGTCGCCGTCGCCTCCGGCAAGGGCGGCGTCGGCAAGTCCACGACGGCCTGCAACCTCGCTCTGGCGCTCCACGCCCAGGGCCTGCGGGTCGGTATGCTCGATGCCGACATCTACGGCCCGTCGATGCCGAAACTGCTGGGCATCTCCGGCAAGCCCCGGGTGATCGAGGGCAAGACCCTGGAGCCCATGCAGGGCTACGGCCTCAAGGTCATGTCGATCGGTTTCCTGATCGAGGCGGAATCCGCGATGATCTGGCGCGGGCCGATGGTGCAGTCGGCCATCACGCAGATGCTGCGCGACGTAGCCTGGGGCGAGCTCGACATCCTCATCGTCGATATGCCGCCCGGCACCGGCGACGCCCAACTCACCATGGCCCAGGCGACGCCGCTGGCCGGCGCCGTCATCGTCTCGACGCCGCAGGATCTGGCGCTGATCGATGCGCGGCGCGGCGTGACCATGTTCAAGAAGGTCTCGGTGCCGATTCTCGGCATCGTCGAGAATATGGCGACTTTCATCTGCCCGAATTGCGGCCACGCCTCCGACATCTTCGGGCATGGCGGGGCGCGGGCGGAGGCGGCGCGGCTTGATGTGCCGTTCCTCGGCGAAGTGCCGCTGACCATGGCGATCCGCGAAACCTCGGACGCCGGCCGGCCGGTCGTCGCCACGGACCCGGACGGTCCGCAGGCCAAGATCTATCGCGACATCGCTCAAACGCTCTGGGCGAACCTGAGTGGAGCGCCGGCCGGCCGTACGGCGCCGCGCATCGTCATCGAGTAGCGCGCCCGCCATGACGCCGCCGACCCTCGGCGTGATCCTGGCCGGCGGCCTCGCCCGTCGGATGGGGGGAGGAGACAAGCCGCTCCTTCGGCTCGGCGGCCGCACCCTACTCGACCGCGTGGTGGAGCGGCTGGGGCCGCAATGCGCCGCCGGGCTGGTGCTGAGCGCCAACGGCGATCCGGCTCGCTTTCGCGAATTCGCAGGCCCGGTCCTGCCCGACAGCGTCGGCGGCCATCCCGGACCGCTTGCGGGCATTTTGGCGGGGCTCGACTTCGCCGCCGGGCATCGTCCGGGAGTGAGCCACGTCGTCAGCGTGGCGAGCGACACGCCGTTCCTGCCGCCGGATCTCGTCGCGCGGCTGCATCGAGCGTTGAACGACAGCTGCCCGATCGCCGTCGCCGCTTCGGGCGGGCGCGATCACTATGCCGTCGCGCTCTGGCCCGTCTCGTTGCGCGGCGACCTATGCGCTGCGCTTGGCGAACGGGATGAGCGCCGCCTCGGTGCCTTCATTGCGCGCCACGGCAGCGCGATCTCCGAATGGCCCGTCGAGCCGGTCGATCCGTTCCTCAACGTCAACGCGCCCGCCGACCTTGCGGCCGCCGAGGCGATTCTAAAGGATACAGCTGCGGCATCGCGGCTCTGACGCTGCGATCCCGCTCAGCCGGCGGCTGCGCGGCCGAGGCGGGGCCGCGAAATCCGTGAGGCGCCGCGCCGGGCATCGGGCTGCACCCCTCCCGTCCGGGCGGCGATCCAGAGGACGTGACGGCGGCCGCTGCCTCCGTTGGCGCGCACGCGTACCTCCTCGACCGCGAAGCCCGAGCGCTCGAGGCGGGACTTGAACATCCGGTCCGGCCCTTGCGACCAGACGCCGAGGATGCCGCCGGGGCGGAGCGCGGCGCGGGCCTGGCCGATCCCGTCGACGCCGTAGAGACGATCGTTCTCGCGGCGCATCAGGCCCTCGGGGCCGTTATCGACATCAAGGAGGATCGCGTCGTACTGCGCCGGTTTCAGCCGAATCTGGCGGCCGACATCGTCCACGCGCAGGTCGACTCGAGGATCGTCGAGGATGCCGGCGAAGATATGGGAGAGGGGACCGCGCGCCCAGGCGGCGACGGCGGGCACCAGTTCGGCGACGACGATCGCGGCATCCGGGCCGAGGTCGTCGAGGGCGGCACGCAACGTGAAGCCCATGCCCAGGCCGCCGATCAGCATGCGGACGCGAGGCCGGCCGCGCAGGCGTTCGCAGACGAGGTTCGCCAGCGCCTTCTCCGAGGCGCTGAGGCGGTTGTTCATGAGTTCGATGGTGCCGACGACGATGGAAAACTCGTCGCCGCGCCGCATCAGACGCAGCGTGCTGTCCTCACCGGGCACGGTGCCGGTATCGAGATGAACCCAGGGGATCATGGAAAAAACTCGCTGCGGCGCGTGAAACCATAGGAAGGCGGATCACCGAGCCGATGGCGCATGATCGAGAACGCTGCGTTCAACCGTGCCGGCGGCGGCGAGAGACCTCGCCGCCGCGAAAACTCAGATAGCTCAAGCGGTTGCTACGGTCACCTTGACCATCTTGTCCGGCGAGCGCGGCGGCTCGCCCTTGTTCAGGCTGTCGACCACGTCCATCCCTTCGACGACCTTGCCCCAGACGGTGTATTGCTTGTCGAGGAAGCGGGCGTTGTCGAAGCAGATGAAGAACTGAGAATTCGCCGAGTGCGGGAAGTTGGTCCGCGCCATCGAGCAGGTGCCGCGCACGTGCGGCTCGGCGTTGAACTCGGCGTTCAGGTCGGGAAGCTCGGAGCCGCCCGAGCCGGTGCCGGTCGGGTCGCCGGTCTGGGCCATGAAGCCGTCGATGACCCGGTGGAACGGCACGCCGTCATAGAAGCCCTGGCCGACCAGCGTCTTGATGCGCTCGACATGGTTCGGCGCGAGGTCGGCGCGCAGTGCGATCACGACGCGGCCCTTCGTCGTCTCCAGGACGATGGTCTCGTTGGTTTCAGCCATGCTTTCGGATCCTTACGGTTTCGGTCTTCGGTCGATGAGATGCAGGACGATCATATGCCCGGCGAGTCGGCCCGCCATAGCATGGGAGATTCGCACGGGCGTGCAGGTTCGAAGGGACGCCATGGTTGCCGCGACGAGGTTCGCTCGCGCAGTCGGTATCGGAACGCTGGCAACGAAGGGGGTGTCGAAGAATGCCGCCGATCATGCCAGCGTCGTTTAGGATGAGCTGGACGATGATCTCAACCCCATCACGTCTTTCGCCATCGTATGGCGCATGACGGCAGGCACTCGTGGCGCTGCAAAGCTCGCCAGGACTCTACCCATGACGTTGCTGCACCATAGGGATCGCGCCCGTCGCACCGCTCAGACACCCCGGCCCTTGGGGCCTTCGTAGACGAAGCGCAGCGCCAGCGGCCGCCCGGCAATGGCGCCGCCAAGAGCCGGCGTGATCCGGGCCGGCGTGCAGCGGCGGACAGCAGAGAGGCTCGCTTCGATCAGAAGCGCCTTGCCGCGCGCGTCGGCGGGCGTCTGCGAGAAGGTGATCCGCGGGCTTCCGATCACCGAGCCGTCCCGGCGCAGGCTGAAGCGCACGGTGATCTCCGTGCGTTCGAATTTGGCCAGCCCCTCCGGCGCCTGCCAGCAGGCGGCAAGCGCCGGAAACAGGTCGCGCAGGGTATCGATCGGTTTGCCGCCGACAGGCTTTTCGCCCCCGGCCATGCCCTGCAGCGGAACCTGGACGGTACCGCGCAGGGTATCGGGCAGGCTGAGGGGCGGCTGGAGCGGGCCGTAGCCAAGTGCCGACGCCGGCAGCGCCGCGACCATCACCGAGATGGCAGCGAGCCGGCGCATCGCCCGCTCAGTTCGCGAGCTTCAGCGAGACGATCTTGTCGGGGTTCGTCACGGCGCCGCCCTGTGCACCGGGATCCGCCTTCTTGATCTTGTCGACGACATCCATGCCGCTCGTGACGACGCCGACGACGGTGTACTGGCCGTTGAGGAACGGCGAATCACCGAGGCAGATGAAGAACTGCGAGTTCGCGGAATTCGGATCGCCCGAGCGGGCCATGCCGAGGGTGCCGCGCTTGAACGGCGCGGAAGAGAACTCGGCCGGGATGTTCGGCAAGCTCGATCCGCCGGTGCCGTTGCCTTTGGGGTCACCGGTCTGCGCCATGAAGCCGTCCATGACGCGATGGAACTTCAGGCCGTCGTAAAAGCCCTTGCCGATCAAAGTCTTCATTTGCTTGACGTGCTTCGGTGCAATCTCGGGACGTAGCTCGATCGTGACGCGACCATCCTTGGTCTCGAGGTAGACGGTGTTGGAATCCGCTGCCCGCGCGGGCGCGGACAGCCCGAGCGCGGCGGTCAGCGCGAGCGTGAGGACGGCAAGCCGGCGGTTCATAATGGTGTGATCTCCTCAGGTCGTCTTGGATTCTGCGAAGCGTGCGGCGAGGCGCTCGGCGACGAGCCGCGGCACGAAGGGCGACACGTCCCCGCCCATGGCCGCGATCTGGCGCACCAGGGTCGCCGTGATCGGCCGGACGCCGGTCGAGGCCGGAAGGAACACGGTCTGCACCTCCGGCGCCATGGTGGCGTTCATGCCGGCGAGCTGCATCTCGTAGTCGAGGTCGGTGCCGTCGCGCAGGCCGCGGATGAACACGCTGGCCCCATGCCGCCGAGCCACCGAGACCGCCAGATCGTCGAAGGTGACGATCTCGACCCCGCAGCCCTCCGCCTCGGCCAGCGGCGCACAGGTCTGTTTGAGAAGTTCGGCCCGCTCTTCGGCCGAAAACATCGGAGCTTTGCCCGGATGCACGCCGATCGCCAGCACGAGACGCTGGGCCAGGCGGCTCGCCTGACGCACCACGTCGAGATGGCCATTCGTCACCGGATCGAACGAGCCGGCATAAAGCGCTGTGCGGGTCATCGCGCTGGGAGGTAGAGCATTTTGGGGGGGAACGAAACCGGGTGTCGACCTTGCGCTGGCGTCATTCCGGGGCGCGCCGAAGGCGCGAACCTGGAATGACGGAGCTCAGGCCTGCTCGCCGCCGCCCTCATCCTCGATCTCGACCTCCATGCCGTCCTCACCCTCGATGTGCTCGACGGAGACGACCCGTTCGGCCTTGTCGGTGTTGAAGACCGTCACGCCCTGCGAGGCGCGGCCGACGATGCGGATGTCGTCCACCGGCACGCGGATGAGCTGGCCGGCATTGGTGACGAGCATGATCTGGTCGCTCGGCTCCACCGGGAACGAGGCGATCAGGCTGCCGTTGCGGGCGTTGACCCGCATCGCGGTGATGCCCTTACCGCCACGGCCCGAGGTCCGGTACTCGAAGGACGAGGTGCGCTTGCCGTAGCCGCGCTCCGACAGGGTGAGGACGAACTGCTCGCGAGCTCCCATTTCCTCGTAGCGCTCTAGGGAGATCGCGGCTTCCGCCACGCCCTCGTCGGCCTCTGCTTCGGCGCCCGTCTCGCCGGCCTCTTCGCCCGGCTCGCCGATCACGGCGCGGCGCATCTTGAGATAGCCCGAGCGCTCCTCCGGCGAGGCATCGAAGGCGTTGAGGATCGCCATCGAAATGACCTTGTCGTCCTTGGCCAGATTGACGCCGCGCACGCCGGTGGAGTCGCGTCCCTTGAAGACGCGCACGTCCTCGACGGGGAAGCGGATGCACTGGCCGTTGGCAGTCGTCAGCAGCACGTTCTGGTCGGCGCGGCAGATCTCGACATGGACGATGTGGTCGCCCTCATCGAGCTTCATGGCGATCTTGCCGTTGCGGTTCACCACCACGAAGTCGGACAGCTTGTTGCGCCGGACGTTGCCGCTGGCGGTCGCGAACATCACGTCGAGCGTCTCCCAGGAGGCCTCGTCCTCCGGTAGCGGCATGATCGTGGTGATGCGCTCACCCTCGTTCTGCAGCTGCAGGATGTTGACGAGGGCCTTGCCCTTGGCGTTCGGCGCGGCCACCGGCAGGCGCCAGACCTTCTCCTTGTAGGCCTGCCCCTGGTCGGAGAAGAACAGCACCGGCGTGTGGGTGTTGGCCACGAACAGCCGGGTGACGAAATCCTCGTCGCGGGTCGACATACCGGTGCGGCCTTTGCCGCCGCGGCGCTGAGCCCGATAGGTCGAGAGCGGCACGCGCTTGACGTAGCCGGCATGGGACACGGTGACGACCATGTCCTCGCGCTGGATCAGGTCCTCGTCGTCGACGTTCGAATCGTAGTCGAGGATGACGGTCTTGCGCGGCGTGGCGAAGGCCTCTTTGACCTCCGCAAGCTCGGTCTTGACGATGGCCTGAATCCGGGCGCGCGAGCGCAGGATGTCGAGGTAGTCGGCGATCTCTTCGGCCAGCTTCTTCAACTCGTCGCCGATCTCGTCGCGGCCGAGAGCCGTGAGGCGCTGCAGGCGCAGATCGAGGATGGCGCGGGCCTGGACCTCGGAGAGCCGGTAGCTGCCGTCTTCCTTCACGCGATGGCGCGGGTCGTCGACCAGCGCGATCAGCGGGGCGATGTCGAAGGCCGGCCAGTCGCGGCCCATCAGGGCTTCGCGCGCCGTGTTCGGATCCGGCGAGGTCCGGATCAGGCGGATAACCTCGTCGATGTTGGCGACGGCGATGGCGAGGCCGCACAGGACGTGGGCGCGCTCGCGGGCCTTGTTGAGAAGGAACTTCGTCCGCCTGGAGACGACCTCTTCGCGAAAATCGATGAAGGCGGTGAGGAGGTCCTTCAGGTTCATCAGCTCGGGGCGGCCGCCGTTCAGCGCGACCATGTTGGCGCCGAAGGAGCTCTGCAGCGGCGTGAACCGATAGAGCTGGTTCAGCACCACCTCGGCCATCGCGTCGCGCTTGATCTCGACCACGATGCGCATGCCGTCGCGGTCGGATTCGTCGCGCAGATCGGAGATGCCCTCGATCCGCTTCTCCTTCACCAGCTCCGCGATCTTCTCGATCAGCGTCGCCTTGTTCACCTGATACGGGATCTCGGTGAAGATCAGAGCCTCGCGCTCCTTGCGCAGCTCCTCGACCTGCGACTTCGCCCGCATGATGATTGAGCCGCGACCGGTGGCGTAGGCCTGCCGCGTGCCGGCCCGGCCGAGGATCGAGCCGCCGGTGGGGAAATCGGGTCCGGGCACGATCTCGGTCAACGCCTCGATCGTCATGCCCGGATCGTCCATCAGGGCGAAGCAGGCGTCGATCAGTTCGCCGAGATTGTGCGGCGGAATGTTGGTCGCCATGCCGACGGCGATGCCGCCGGCGCCGTTGACGAGCAGGTTCGGGAAGCGCGCCGGAAGGACCGTCGGCTCTTCGCGGGTGTCGTCGTAGTTCGACTGGAAGTTGACGGTGTTCTTGTCGATGTCGGCGAGCAGCGACATCGCAGGCTTGGCCAGCCGCGATTCGGTGTAGCGCATCGCCGCCGGCGGATCGCCGTCGACCGAGCCGAAATTGCCCTGCCCGTCGATGAGCATCAGGCGCATCGAGAACTCTTGGGCCATGCGGACCAAGGCGTCGTAGATCGATTGGTCGCCGTGCGGATGGTACTGACCGATCACGTCGCCGACGATGCGGGCCGATTTCACGTAGCGCCGCTCGGGCAGGAAGCCGCTCTCGTAGGCCGAGTAGAGGATGCGCCGATGCACCGGCTTGAGCCCGTCGCGCGCATCCGGCAGCGCCCGGCTCACGATCACGCTCATCGCGTAATCCAGGTAGGAGCGGCGCATCTCGTCGGTGATCGAGACCGGCTTGATGTCGTTGGCCGGCGGCGTCGGAGGATCGCCCGCGCCGGACTTGTCGTTGTCTGCCAAGCTCTTGTGTCCGTCTATCGAGGTGTCGGCTTCCGAAGCGGCGGGGCAGGGGGCCCGGCCATTCGATCCTGCACCTTCGGAAGGTGCTCGCGGCGTTTAGAGAAGACCGTGTGATTTCAAGTGGTTAATTAGTCATTTCGCAGGACCGGCGCAACCCGCTCGCCCCCCGATCCGACAGGGATCGACAGCTAACAGGATCGCCCCGCGAAGACCATTGTCGCCGGTGGATAGATCAGGCGGTTCGCTTGCGACGGAGATCGAACAAATATAGAACAAACATCGGCTGTGGTTGACGGGTACAAACGCCGCGACCGGGTTGCCGCGGCTCGCTTCGCCCGCCATGAGTTCGGCCGGGCGAACGGCCCTCGTGAGATCGGACGGTAGGAGAGAGGCATGGCGGGCAGCGTCAACAAGGTGATCCTGGTGGGCAATCTCGGGCGCGATCCCGAAACGCGCCGGCTGGCCTCGGGCGATCCGGTGGTGAACCTCCGGCTCGCGACCTCGGAATCCTGGAAGGACAAGGCGAGCGGCGAGCGCAAGGAGAAGACCGAGTGGCACTCGGTCGTGATCTACAACGAGAACCTCGCCCGCGTCGCCGAGCAGTACCTGCGCAAGGGCTCGAAGGTGTACATCGAGGGTCAGCTCCAGACCCGCAAATGGACCGACCAGTCAGGCGTCGAGAAGTACACCACCGAGGTGGTGCTGCAGCGTTTCCGCGGTGAGATAACCCTGCTCGACGGCCGTGCCGGCGGCGGCGGCGACTTCGCCGGCAGCGATGACGATGGCGGCGGCCAGATCAGCCGCGGCGGCGATTACGGCGGCGGCGGTGGTGGCCGTTCCGGCGGGGGCGGCGATTACGGCGGAGGCCGTTCTTCCGGTGGCGGCGGCGACCGCAAGCCGGCCGGCGGTGGTGGCAGCGGCAGCAGCTCGGGCGGCGGCCGCCCGAGCTACGATCTCGACGACGACATCCCGTTCTAGGCCGGTCTGGTAGCCATCCTCCGTCGCGGGTTGCCGCCCGCGGCGGGGGAGCCTAAGAGCCCGGCCTCATCACACGGCATGGGAGACGAGGATGCGGCCTTCGAAGCGCGCTCCGGACGCGATGCGCAAGGTCACGCTCGAGCGGGCCGTCGCCCGCTATGCGGAAGGCTCCTGTCTCGTCACCTTCGGCGAGACCAAGGTGCTCTGCACGGCCTCCCTCGAAGAGCGCGGTCCGCCCTGGCTGCGCGGCTCCGGCAAAGGCTGGATCACGGCCGAATATTCCATGCTGCCGCGCGCCACGCACGAGCGCACCCGCCGCGAGGTGAATTCCGGCAAGCCTTCCGGCCGTACGCAGGAAATCCAGCGCCTGATCGGCCGTAGCTTGCGCGCCGTGACGAACCTCCCCGCGATCGGCGAGAAGCAGATTTCGATCGATTGCGACGTGCTGCAGGCCGATGGCGGCACCCGCACAGCCGCCATCACCGGCGCCTGGGTCGCCCTGCACGAGTGCTTTTCGTGGATGCGCGCCCGTTCGATCATCTCGGTAGACCCCCTGCGCGATCACGTCGCCGCCGTCTCCTGCGGCATCTACAAGGGCACCCCGGTGCTCGACCTCGAATACGTGGAGGACTCGGCCGCCGACACCGATGCGAACTTCGTGATGACCGGCAAGGGCGGCATCGTCGAGGTGCAGGGCACCGCGGAGCAGGAGCCGTTTTCCGAAGAGCAGTTCCTGGAACTGCTCCGTCTCGCCCGCGGCGGCATCTCGGAGCTCGTCGCCCTACAGAAGCAGACCATCGCGTGAGCACGCCGCGCCTCCTAGCGGGCCGCGTCGTCATCGCGACCCACAATGCCGGCAAGCTCGTGGAGATGCGCGAGCTGCTCGCGCCCTTCGGTATTGCGGCGGTCTCGGCCGGCGAGCTGAACCTGCCCGAGCCCGACGAGCCCGGCACGATGTTCGCGGAGAACGCGGCCATCAAGGCGCATGCGGCGGCTCAAGCCTCGGGCCTGCCGGCCTTCGCCGACGATTCCGGCCTCTGCGTCGAAGCGCTCGACGGCGCTCCGGGGATCTTTTCGGCCCGCTGGGCCGGCCCGGACAAGAATTTTTCGGGCGCCATGGCCCGGATCGCAGAGGAAGTCGCCCGGCGCGGCACGCCCTCGACCCGCGCGCATTTCGTCTCGGCGCTCGTGCTGGCCTGGCCCGACGGCCACACCGAACTGTTCGAGGGTCGCGTCCACGGCAACCTCGTCCCGCCGCGCGGAACCCTCGGCTTCGGCTACGATCCGCTGTTCCTGCCCGACGGGTTCGATCGCACCTTCGGCGAGATGTCCTCGCAGGAGAAGCACGGGGTGGATTGGCAGAGTGGGGCCGCGCTCTCGCACCGCGCCCGCGCCTTCGTGCTGCTCGCCGCCGCCTGCCTGCGCCGTCCGGCCTGATTGCGTCCGGTCGGCTGCGCGCGCATCTGAGACCCATGTCCCATTCCGAAGTGCCGGACCACCCGACCCGCGACGCGGGCTTCGGCATCTACCTGCACTGGCCGTTCTGCGCCTCGAAGTGCCCGTATTGCGATTTCAACAGCCATGTCCGCTACGCGCCCGTGGACGAGGTGCGCTTCCTCGCTGCCTTCAAGGCCGAGATCGCCCATACCGCGGCCCGGACGCCCGGCCGCACGGTCTCCAGCATTTTTCTGGGTGGGGGCACGCCGTCGCTGATGAAACCGGAGACCGTGGCCGGCCTGCTCGATGCTGTCGCCGCCGCGTGGGGCACGACGCCCGATGTCGAGATCACGCTGGAGGCCAATCCCACCAGTGTCGAGGCGGGCCGCTTCCGGGGTTATCGCGCAGCGGGCGTCAACCGCGTCTCGCTCGGGGTGCAGGCGCTGAACGATCCGGACCTGAAGGCGCTGGGCCGCCTGCACAGCGTCGCCGAGGCGCTCGCCGCAGTCGAAACGGCCGCCGCCCATTTCGAGCGGTACTCCTTCGACCTGATCTACGCCCGCCCGCGCCAGACGCCGGGGGCCTGGCGTGCCGAGCTGACCGAGGCGATCGCCCATGCGGCTGAGCACCTCTCGCTCTATCAGCTCACCATCGAGCCCGGCACGCCGTTCTTCGGCCTCGCTAAGGCCGGGAGGCTGGTGCCGCCGGACGACGACGCATCGCGCGCCCTCTACGACGTAACGCAGGAGGTCTGCGACCGGGCCGGCCTCTCGGCCTACGAGATCTCGAACCATGCGCGCCCCGGTGCGCAGTCGCGCCACAACCTGCTCTACTGGCGCTACGGCGAGTATGCCGGCATCGGCCCCGGCGCCCATGGACGCCTCGTCCTGCCCAAGGGCCGCACCGGCACGGTGACGGAGAAGGCGCCCGAAGCTTGGCTAGCCCGCGTCGAGCGTGACGGCCACGGCATCGTCGAGACCGAGGCGCTCACGCCCGACGCGCAGGGTGACGAGTATCTGATGATGGGCCTGCGGCTAGCCGAGGGTATAGACCCGGACCGCTACGCGATACTCAAGGGGAGGGCGCTCCATCCCGGCCGCATCGAGATGCTGCTTGGCGACGGGTTGATTGCGCGGACCGGGACGGGTCGCATTGCCGCGACGGCGCGGGGGGCGCCTGTGCTCAACGCGTTGGTGGCCGAATTGGCCGGTTGATCGTCTTCAGATCCCCGACGGACCTAGCGATTTCGGCGCCGGGCTCACGACTGCCGCAGCATTACCGCGGATCTCATAGACCGCCAGTGCCCGCTCGCTCGTCCCCTCCGGCTTGAACCGGAACGTCCCGTCGATTCCCGCAAAGCCCGAGGGCACCGTCAGCGTCGTGTCGGTGAAGCGTTGCGTACCGTATTGCTTGGTGAGCGCTGCGGTCAGCGAGACTGCGTCGTAGCCGAGCGACGCCACCCGTGGAGGGGTCGCGCCGAAGCGGGCCTGATAGCGCTGCGCGAAAGAGGCGAAGCCGGCAGTGTCGGGGGCGGCGAACATACCGCCCTGGAAGGCCGGCAGCGCCAGCACGCGCGGGTCGTTCCAGAGCGCCGTGCCGACCGGCCGAACGCGTGCGGGCGAGAAGCCGGTTTTGGTCAGGGCGGCGCCCATGGTGACGAGCCCGTCGACCGCGCCCGGCAGGAATAGCGCGTCGGCCTGCGCGCCCGGTCCGGCGATAACGCCTTTCAGCCGTTCGACGGCGGCGCCGGGATCGGCGGGGGCGTAGCGCTCCACGCCGACGAGGCGGGCGCCCTTGCGCGCAACGGCTTCACGGAACTGCGCCTCCACCGCGTTGCCGTAGGTCGTCTCGGGAATCAGCGCGGCGAAGGAGCGGCGGCCGCCGGCAGTGGCCTCGTCAACGACGCGGTCGACTTCGGATTGCGGCAGGAAGCTGATGAGGTAGACGCCGCGCGCCGCCACCGCCGCATCCGTCGAGAAGGCGATGACGGGTTTGCCGGCATTGCGCACCGGCGCGCCGACGGCGGCGACGTTCGCCGCGAAGAGCGGGCCGAGCACGAGTTCCGCGCCCTCGGCCAAGGCCGCCTGGGCCGCCTCGCGCGCGCCCTCGGGCGTGCCGCGATCGTCCTTCACGACGATGCTGAGATCGGGTTTTTGAAAGTCCTCGAAGGCGAGTTCGGCTGCGTTGCGCAAAGCCGCGCCGACGGTCGCGCCCTGGCCCGTCAGCGGCACGATCAGCGCGACCTTCACGCTGCCCGAGCCGATTTGGTTCGCACGCGGCGTCGCCGGATCGGCTGGAGGCGCTTCGGCTTGCGGAGCGATGGCCTCGGGGCGCGAGCGCGGCGCGTCCGTCCCGCCGACACAGGCGCTCAGCGCCAAGGCCAGCAGCCCAACAGCGGCACCATAGGCGTTTCCGAAAAACCTTGGGCGGTCACAGCTCATCGAACAGCCTCCAGAATTCCCTCCCGCGCGGTTTGGATCGCGGCACGATGTCGGTGCGCCTGCGAAAAGTAAATGCGAGGCGGGCGTTCGCAGCGGTCTGCAAGGCTGCGCGACCGTGGCATTGTCGTTCCCATGACACAGCGAATCGACAAGCGTGGGCAGAAGCCCGGCACGCGCACGCCTCCGCCGGACGGAAGCCCCGAGGCCTCTCACATAAAGACGCCGGGGACCTTTACGGCCTTCGGCCTCGCCGCCGAGGCGGAGCCGCTGCCGGCCGGCCTCTACATCGTCGCGACGCCGATCGGGAATCTTCGCGACGTCACCTTCCGCGCGCTGGCGACGCTGGCCGCGGCGGATGCGGTACTGGCCGAGGATACCCGCGTCACCCGCACGCTGATGATGCATTACGGGATCACGACGCCGCTCGTGGCCTACCACGAGCATTCGAACGAGGCCGTACGGGAGCGGATGATCCTGCGGATGCAAGGCGGCGAGACCCTGGCGCTGGTCTCCGATGCAGGCACGCCGCTCGTCTCCGACCCGGGCTACAAGCTCGTCGGCGCGGCGATCGCCGCCGGGATCGCCGTCACCCCGATCCCCGGACCTTCGGCGGTCATGACGGCGATCGTGGCGGCTGGCCTGCCCACCGACCGCTTCTTCTTCGAGGGTTTTTTGCCGCAGAAGTCGGGCGCACGGCGCAATCGGCTCGAAGCGCTCGGCGCGATCCCGGGCACCCTCGTGCTGTTCGAGTCGCCCCACCGCCTGCCGGAGATGCTGGCGGATGCCGCCGCGATCCTCGGCGGCAGCCGGCCGGCCGCGGTCGCACGCGAACTCACCAAGTTCTACGAGACGATCCGGCGCGGAAGCCTCGGCTCGCTCGCAGAGACCTTTGCGGAGGAGGGCGCGCCGAAGGGCGAGGTCGTAGTGGTGATCGGCACGGCGGTCGAGGAGGTCGCGGAAGGCGCCGATGAAGATCTCGACGCGCGGATCGTGGTGGCGCTGACACGCCACTCGATCAAGGATGCGGCGGCCCTTGTCGCAGACGAGACCGGCCAGCAGAAGCGCGTCGTCTATGCCCGCGCCCTGGCCCTCGCCCGCCGCAGCGATGACGGCGCCTGAGACCCGCCGCCGCGCTACCTACATTCGCGGTCTCGACGGCGAGACCCTGGCGCTCGTCGCGTTGCTGCTGAAAGGCTACCGTCCGCTCGCACGACGCTACAGCGCGGCCGGCGGTGAGATCGACCTGATCGTCAGGCGCGGGCGGACCATCGTGTTCGTCGAGGTCAAGTCGCGGGCGACGCTCGCCGATGCGCAGGGGGCGATCGATGCCCGGAAGCGCGCCCGGTTCTCCCGAGCGGTCAGGGTCTGGCTGTCGCGCAATCCACTGCCGCCTGATGCAACGCTGCGGGCGGACGCGGTGTTCGTCGCGCGCCGGGCCTGGCCGGTGCACCTGATCGACGCTTTCGCGATCGAGGGTGGGTGAGAGTCCCCGCACGGTCATTCGGGGTTTAGCCGTAGGCGGGCCTCCGAAATCCACGAACGAACGCCGCGTATCGAGTGGGTTCCGCTGGGCGATTCCGGAACGACGAAGCGCGAACTCTACGACGCCTTCGCGGCGCTGATCGCAGAGATCAGTGTGCGCTTGAGATCGGCTTGGCTGAAGGGCTTCTGCACCACGGGGCGATCCCGGAACGGCTCACGGATGCCGGCGCCGCCATAGCCTGTCGAGAACACCAGCGGCAGACCACGCTGAACGATCGCCTCGGCCACCGGATAGATCGGCTCGCCGGCGACATTCACGTCGAGGATCGCGACGACGAAGGTCTCTTTCTGCGCCATTTCGAGAGCGGTCGCGAGACGCGCGGCGGGGCCGACGATCTCACAGCCGAAATCGAACAGCATGTCCTCGAGCAGCATCGAGATGGCGGCCTCGTCCTCGACGACCAACACCCGTGCGCCTTTGAGGACGTCCTCGTTGGGTTCCGCGCTCACGCCGAATGGTCTTCCCTTCGATTCGTCCCGAAGTTCGGAACGGTGCCGCGCCTGACGCGGTCTTGAATCGGATTTTGGTGCGAGATGTGCCGGGAACGAGGCACTTAAGGATGCTCGCGACGACGAATATCGTGCAAGAGCGATCGGAGCCGTCGCCTGTTCTGCCGGGCGTGTCAAGCTCGGGATGGCCCAGGAATGAGAACGTTCGGCACCTGATGTTACGAGGCGATACATTCGTAGCGAACCAGTCACCATCGGAATGGCTCAGGCTGCCCGATCCCCGTGCAAGCCCCACACGCCGTCGCCTGTTGGCAGCACTCGTCGTGTTCGCGGCTGCTGGCACAAGGCCGTTGGAGGCCGGTGCGCCGCGTCCCATCGTCGTGGCATCGAAGAGCGACACCGAAGGCGCGTTGACCGGTAGCCTGATCGCTCTCGTTCTCGAAGGACTAGGGCTCACCGTCGAACGCAAGCTTGGACTGGGGCCGACGCTGATCGTGCGTTCGGCGCTGCTCTCCGGCGAGATCGACCTCTATCCCGAATACACCGGCAACGGCGCCTTCTTCTCAGGCACCGAGACCGATCCGGTTTGGAAGACGGGGCAAGGCGGCTACGCGCGGATTCAGCAGCTCGATGCGGAACGTGGCCTCGTCTGGCTGAAGCCCGCGCCGGCCAACAACACCTGGCTCATCGCCGTGCGCGGCAGCGTCGCCCGCGCCAACGGCCTCGTCTCCATGGCGGATTTCGCCGGCGCGGTGCGCAACGGCCTGATCACCCTCGCGGCCTCGACGGAATTCGTCGAGAGTCCAGCCGCCTTGCCCTCTTTCGAAGCAGCCTATGGATTCACCATGCCGACGAGCCGGATCATCAGCCTACCCGGCGGCGATACGGCGGTGACGGCGCGGGCGGCAGCAGAGGGCATCAGCGGGGTCAATGCCGGCATGGTCTACGGTACCGATGGCGCACTCGCTGCCCTCGACCTGACCGTGATGAGCGATCCGAAGGCTGCACAGATCGTCTACGAAGTCGCGCCGGTGATCCGGGCCGACACGTTGGCGCGGCATCCTGAGATTCGCGACGTGTTGGAACGCGTCTTCATGCGCCTCGACGCCGGCACCTTACGCCGCCTCAATGCGCGGATCACCGTAGAGGGCGAGACTGCCGAGGTCGTGGCGCGAGGGTACCTTGCCGAGATCGGCGCTCCGCGATGAGCGTTTCGGCGGGCAGGATGAATGGGCCGGGCAGACGCATTCTGCGGCATGTCTGGCCTGTGGCTGCCATCGGCTGCGCCGTTGTCGGCATTGCGAGCGCGCTTCCTCTGTTCCACATCGCCGCGAACCGACTGGTGGTCGGTACGCCGGTCTCGGCTGCGGCGGCGTTCGGTGTGCCCGGCCTATCGGTATGCGGAAGCTGCCTGCTCGGTAGTGCCTTCCTCGGATTCGGCCGATCACGTCCTTCCGCTCTGGCTGCGCTTGCGGCATTCTCTACCGCTCTGGTGCTGTTTGCCGCGGGACTCGGCACCGCTGCGTCCGACCTCGTTGCCGGTCAGCCGCCCGCCGCCCGCGCGCGGCTCGCCACGGGCGCCTGGCTCGGCCTGATGGTGCTCTGCGGAAGCGTCGCCGTGTCGATTGGCAGGACACACATTCGTGGCGTCGGATGGCTGACGCTCATAAGCTTGCTGGCGGTCTTTTCCGTGCTCTATCGCTCGGGAGGCTTCGACGGGCTTTCGCTCGCGGTGGAGTATCGGGCGCGGGCTGAGAGCGTTCACGCGGCTCTGTGGCAGCACGTCGTGCTGTCCTTCGCGGCGGTCGCCCTGGCGACGGTGAGTTGCGTGTCACTCTACGCATGGCGACCCGGACGCGGCGCGATCGAGATCGTCATTAACGGCCTGCAGGTCGTGCCGGCGGTGGCTTTGCTCGGGGGGCTCGTATCGCTCACGTCCGGCCTGCTCTCGGTGATTCCGTCATTGCGCGCGGCCGGTCTTTCGGCGCTCGGACCGGGACCGGCGATCTTGGCCGTCGCGGTTTATCTGCTGTTGCCGTTTTGGCGCGGGCTACAGGGAGCCTTGCGTGCATCCGACCCTTCGATCCTTGCGGCCGCGAGAGCGATGGGCCTGACGCGCCGCCAGAGTCTGCTCCGCATACGCCTGCCTCTCGGCACCCCGATTCTCATTGGCGCGCTGCGGGTGGCGAGTGTGCAGAGTATCGGGCTGGCGACGCTCGGCGCCCTCGTCGGCGCGGGCGGGCTCGGTGGGATCGTCTTCGAGGGGATGGCGCAGTTCGCCCCGGACTTGATCCTGCTCGGCGCAGTCCCCGTGATTGGGCTGTCGCTGCTGGTCGAGCGAGGCCTGAGCCTTCTGGAAGGCCGCGCACGGCAGCGGTGGCACGGATGAACCTGCTCCATCGCCTACGTCCCGCCGTGTGGCCCCTCGTCGTCGGCCTGGCGCTCGTCGTCCTCAGCCATCCCGTTTCTGCGGAGACGATTGCCGGTCTCCTTGGCGGGTCAGCGCGGCGGCCCTTGAGTTCCGCGCGCCTGATCGAACTCGGCAGCCACCATCTCGCTTTGGCCGGAACCGGCCTCGCTCTGGTCGGCAGCCTCGGCGTCGGGCTCGGCATCCTTGCGACGCGCCGGAGTGCTAGTGGCCTGCGGAGCGGCATCGATACGACCGCTGCAATCATGCAGGCGGTGCCGCCTGTCGTCGTCGTCGCGCTGGCGCTGCCGGTTCTGGGCTTCGGCGCCCCGCCGACACTGCTCGCCCTCGTTGCCTACGGCATCATGCCGACCCTGCGCGGCACGGTCGGGGCGATCGAGGCGGTCTCGTCCGAGGCGCAGGAGGCCGGCATAGCCATTGGCCTGACACCGCGGCAGATACTCACCAAAATCGAGCTTCCGCTCGCCGGGGCCGGCATACTCGATGCACTGCGTGTCGCTTTGGTGCTGTCGATCGCCACCGCCGCCGTCGGCGCACTGGCCGGAGCCTCGACGCTCGGCACACCGATCGTCGCAGGTCTCCAGAACCAGAACCTCGTGCCGATGCTTCAGGGTGCAGGCGCGACCGCAGCGCTCGCTTTCGTCGGCGACGCGCTGATGCTCGCGATCGCGGGGCTGCTGAGGCGATAGCCGTTTTACCAGCAGCCTTCGATGGTGACGGGTCGAAGGCTGCTGGTGTTATTTGTCGAGAAAATCCACTTTCGCGTTCTTCTCGACATGGCTCGCCAGATCGCGCGCATCCCAGTTCGTGAGGCGGATGCAGCCGTGCGATTCCGTCTTCCCGACCTTTTCCGGCTCCGGTGTGCCGTGGATTCCGTAAGACGGGATCGACAGATCGATCCAGACGGCGCCGACGGGGTTGTTCGGCCCTGGCGCGATCTTGAAACTCCGGCGCGTCTTCACGCCTTTGAAGGCGTATTTCGGATTGTAGGTGTACCAGGGATCGAAGGCGGCGCGGGTCACCTTGAAACTTCCGGTCGGCGCCGGCTTCTCCTCGCTGCCGATCGAAGCGGGATAGCTGCGCAGGAGCGTGCCGTCCTCACCGAACGCCTGGACGCGGTGCGCCTCCTTGTCGACCTCGATCCGTACGACCTTCGGGACTCGTGGCAGATCCTTCGGCTTGCCCCGCTCCAGCGGGACAACTCCCGCAACGGTGATCACCGTTCCAGCCGTATCGAGCGGTTTGCCGGGATTGAGCGCCGAAAGCAGGTCGCGCTGCATATGAAAGCGCTCGGCCAGCATCTCGCGCGTGTTGGTGTAGTCCATCGCCTTCAATCGACCCTGCTCTTCAAATTTTGCCGGGATTTTCGCGAACGGACCTTTCACGTCCTCATCGGTGATCGTGTAATTCACTGCGACCGGATCACCTCCGGTCGATTGCAGCTTCTCGAACAACGAGCGGTCGAGCTTACCGGTCGCGGGAAGCCCTTGAGCCGCGGCATAGGCCGAAAGCGCGCCGCTGAGGTTGTCGCCATTTCGCCCATCGATCGCACCCGGCGAGAAGCGCGCACGATCGAGCAGTATCTGGACCTTGATCAGGAGTGGATCGGGCCGGAGATCCTTGGAGGTCGAAGCCTTGGCAGGCTTCCGCGGGGTCTCGGCCTCTGCCTGCGGTTCGACGAACGCTACCGCATTGATCGCATCGAGGGTGATCGGTACCGGCGACGGCGGAGTTGTTTTCGCATCTGTTGCGAAGGCCGGCCCTGAAGCCCAGCCCAGTGCCAGCAACATGAGGCCGCATCGCGTTCGATTTTCGTGCATCGTCGTCAATACCTTGCGGGTCGTAACCGGTCCCTGCCACGCTATAAAACGCTGGCAAGCCTTGCCGTTCCGCCAGGGACATCGCGTTGACGACCGCAGGTGCGCCGCACCCATTGCCTACTGGCAGATACGAAAGCCGACCTTCCGCTCGCGCTCGTCGAGATGCAGGTGGTTGCCGTGTGCGTCGTCGGTGCCGGGTCCAAGCACCGTCGTGAAGACATCGCAGGCTTTGGCGCGCACTGCCGCGAGAAACGCCGCCTCCTTCGAGCCCTCGGGCAGCTTGCCGACAGCGATCGGAGCGCGCTTGGCGAAGCTGAAGCCCATCACGTCGACGGCGTTGGCGAAGGCGTGCTCGCTGAGCTGGGCTTCTGCGCCGTGATTTTGGCCGCGGCAGACATAGCTCCCTCCAAGACTGAAGCCCTTGAAGGTGTCGCCGAGTTCTTTCTCGGCGGCTTGCTGCACCTCTGCCGTCCAGCGCATCAGCCCTTCGGCCAGCCGGCACACCATGGTTTCGGGGGGACCGATGGTGATACCGTTACCGAGCGCCGTCACGTTCAACGGGTTCGCGACGCTGCACTGCCCGTTCATGATCGACGTCATCTTTGCGTATTTGACACCGAGGGCGTCGAGGCTACGCAGACACTCGCTATCGTCGCTGGGCGCGATCGTGAGTTTTAGCGCTGCGTCACCGGAAAGTTCGGTCGGGCGCGCAGGCGGAAGCGGCGTCTCTTCCAGTATCTCGGGATGGGCAGAGAACTCGGACGGCCGTGTCGGCGGCAACGGTGCGTCGGGGATCGCCGACGGACCCGCCGACAGCTCGGGCGGACGAGTCGGCGGCAGCGGTGCCTCCAAATCTCCAACGCAACGGGGCATCTCCGGAGAGGTCGGCTGCATCGGCGGCAGCTCCGGAGGCAATGGAGCCGTTGCGGGCTGGCTCGCCGCCGACCCGCCCGCGGGCGACGGCGCGACCGGTACTCCCGTGGATAATTCCGCCGGACGCTCCGGCGGAAGCGGAACAGATGCGTCGAGCGCGCTGCGTGGTAGCTCGGGCTTCAAGTCCTCGGGCCGCGCCGGCGGCTCGGGTGATGGGACCGGAACGGTTGGGCGGCATGTCGGAAGAGTTGGCGCGTCGTCCGCATGCGCCGGCATAGCGGCCAGGAGACCGAGCACCAGCAGGGCCGATAGGGATCCACGAAAACGAAGAGAGGGCGGCAGCATCCGTACTGTCCGGTGATCGCTACCGCGCGGGTTCCGCGACCGCTGGGCGCGATGATCGGGCCATTTCCTCCGCGCGCCTATGACAGGAACATCACGCCTGCCGGCATTCGCCTCGGCGCCAGCCGCTACCTGCGCTTTGCGCAGCCTGCATGCGCCGCCTATGGTCCACGTCATCCGAAATGCCGAAGACGAGGACGTCGATGACTATCGAAACCCCGCACGCGCCCGCCCTGAAAGCGGCTCATGGCGCCGCGGGCGCCAATCCGTTCGACGAAGCAGTCTGGTCGACGCCCCATGGCCTGCCCCCGTTCGAACGGATCGTGCCGACGCATTTCGGGCCGGCTTTCACCAAGGCACTCGCCGAACATCGGCACGAGATCGCAGCGATCGCGGGCGACGGCCGGTTGCCGACCTTCGAGAACACAGTCGCCGCAATGGAGCGCGCGGGTCAGAATCTCGATCGCGTCGCTTCGACCTTTTTCAATTTGACGGGCAGCAACACAAATCCGGATCTCCAGGCGATCGAGCGCGAGATTGGGCCGAAACTCGCCCGTCATGGCAGTGCGATCTACCTCGATTCCGCTCTCTGGGCCCGGATCTCACAGGTCGATGCCGACGCCGAAAACCTCGGAACGGAGGAGCGGCGCGTACTCGACCGCTACCGCACCCGCTTCCGTCGCGCCGGTGCAGACCTCGGTCAGGAAGCCAAGGAACGGGTCGCGGAGATTGCCAGTCGCATGGCGGAACTCGGCACCCGATTCAGCCAGAACCTGCTGGCTGACGAAAGCAGCTTCACCATGCCTCTGGAGGGTGAGGACGACCTCGCCGGCCTGCCGCCGTTCCTACGGGAGGCTGCGGCCGAAGCCGCGGAAGAGCGCGGTGGCAAGCACGGGCATGTCATCACCCTGTCTCGCTCGTTGATCGAGCCATTCCTGGTATTCTCGACGCGCCGCGATCTGCGCGAGCGGGCCTACGAAGCCTGGACTCGACGGGGCGAGGGCGGCGGAGATACCGACAACCGCACGATCATCGCCGAGATCGTCGCGTTGAGGGCGGAACGGGCGCGGCTCCTCGGATACGACAGTTTCGCGCACTTCAAGCTCGATGACACGATGGCCGGCTCGCCCGAGGCCGCAATGGACCTGTTGCGTGAGGTCTGGGCACCGGCCCGGCAACGCGCCGGGAAGGAGCGGGACCAGCTACAGGCGCTGGTCCAGGCCGAGGGCGGCAACTTCGCTCTCCAGGCGCATGATTGGCGCCATTATGCCGAAAAGCTCAGACGCGCCGAGCATGATCTCGACGAGTCCGAGATCAAACCATACCTCTCGCTCGAAGGCGTGATCCAGGCCTCGTTCGACACGGCTTCCAGGCTTTTCGGCCTCCGGTTCGAGGAGGTCGGCGACGTGCCGCGCTATCATTCGGATGTACGGGCCTGGGCGGTCACCAATGCGGATGGTTCGCCGGTCGGGCTGTTTCTCGGCGATTACTTCGCTCGAAGCTCGAAGCGCAGCGGCGCATGGATGAGCGCCTTTCGCTCGCAGGAGCGGCTTGTCGGCGACATCAAGCCGATCATCGTCAACGTGATGAACTTCGCCAAGGCACCACGGGGCGAGCCGACGCTGCTCTCCTTCGACGATGCCCGCACGCTCTTTCACGAGTTCGGCCACGCCCTGCACGGGCTCCTGTCCGATGTGACCTATCCATTGCTCTCCGGCACCGCCGTCTCGGGTGATTTCGTCGAGTTGCCGTCTCAGCTTTACGAACACTGGCTCGAGCAGCCCGAGGTGCTGCGCCGTCACGCGCGCCACTACCGCACCGGTGAGCCGATGCCGGAGGAGTTGCTGAACCGCCTGCTCGCGGCCCGCACCTTCAACCAGGGCTTCGCCACGATAGAGTATGCGGCATCTGCCATCATCGACATGACGTTGCACCTGTCGTCAGCCGGCGAGAGCGGTCTCGACGTCATCGCCTTCGAAGCGAATGCGCTCAGGCGGATCGCCATGCCTGCCGAGATTTCCATGCGGCATCGCGCGCCGCACTTCGCGCACATCTTCTCCGGCGACGGCTACGCAGCGGGCTACTACAGCTACATCTGGTCGGAGGTGCTGGACGCCGACGCCTTCGATGCCTTTCGCGAGGCCGGCGACATCTTCGATCCGGAGACGGCTGCGAGGCTTCGCCGCTTCGTCTACGGCGCGGGCAATCTCCGCGACCCGCGGGAGGCGTACACGGCATTCCGCGGCCGCCTGCCGAGTACCGGACCGCTGCTCAAGAAGCGCGGCTTGGCGCAGGACGCGGCATAAACGCGGTAACCCTTCGGTAAACAAACGTCCTTAATCAAAGCTTCCTGAGACAATCGGGATGCTGGGCCATGACGGGATCGGTCGAGAGCGCGCAGGTCGAAAAAAAGGGCGTCGGCGCGACGACGTCCTCACCTGCGGATTTGCTGAGAAAGGCCGTCGACGGCAAGGCCGAGCAATCACCGGCGGCAGCCGCACCGACCGGTCGGTCGTGGCCGGGCGCCGATATGCGCCTTGTGGCGGCCATGACGGTATCCCTCGTCATCGGCACCGGCTTCGGCCTCCTCGCGGCTCCACGCGAGCATTCCGGGGAAACCCTGGCCAGGATCGAAGCAGGGCTGGACGCCGGCCGGACACAGGCCAGCCACTTGAATTCCGAGATCGAGCGCCTTTCGAAGACGCTCGCATCCTTGGGCGGATCGACCGCTGCCGCCCAAACCGAGATGAGATCGATCGGCCCGGGGCTGACCGACCGGATCGAACGTTTGGAACAGGGCCTCGATAAGAGATTCAACTCCCTGGCCGAAAAGGTCGCGCATTCGGAGCGGGCTCAGGATGCGCCGCTCGCGCCGTCCGCGTCAGCGGCCGACAAACGCAACGCAGCGCCGCCTGCAACGACCAATGTCGTTGCAGCTTCGGCAACGAAGGCCGAGCCGACGCAGACCGCCAGCATCACGGAAACGAAGCCGGATGCGTGGGCCTTACGCGACGTCTACGATGGCATCGCCATGTTGGAAGACCGCAAGCGCCGACTGCTTGAGGTAGCGCCAGGTGATTCGATACCGGGCCTCGGCCGTGTGGATTCGATCGAGCGTCGGGGAAGAACCTGGGTCGTGGTGACCAAGCAGGGCATCGTGACGCCTCAGACCTGGTAATCGGGTCAGGCGGCGGGAACGTTTCTCACGTCTGCGCGGCTCCCGCAGCCCGACGCAGTATTCGGCCGCATCGCTTCCGCGAGCGATCCAGCGGCAGCCAACCGCTCCCGACCGCGAGCCCTCGCGTCGGCTTTCGCCTGCGGAGTCGAGAAGAGCACGGATGCGAGCAGCGCCGACCCGGCGAAGTCGTTGTCGAGGGTCTTGATATCGAACAGCGGCATCATCGCCTCCCGACCCAGGGGTCGAGCCAGTCCGGCCGTCGGGCAAAAAGCTCGGCCGTACGGGTCCAACGGGCATTGCGGGGATAAGTTCCGCGAAGACTTCGTCGTTTACCGTAATTTCATTATTGCATCGCGAGACCAAATGCGGCGGTGCGAATGCGCACCTCGATACCCTGAACACTTCAAGGCACGCCTCGCCGGCTCGCCTCGAACACATTGCCGGGAAAGCCCGAGAAATCCGTCTCGACCATGAACAGATGACCGGCCATCGGATCGATCGTCGGGTCGCGATCCCTCAGGGCGGTCGTGATGTAGAGTGTCGAGAGGTTTGGACCTCCAAAAGCACATTTCGTCACCAGTGCGGTCGGCACTGGAACGATCCGCTCGATCTCGCCCTCCGGCGTAAACCGCGTGATGCGCGAGCCGCCGTAGTGACAGATCCAAAGATGCGCATCGGCGTCGAGTGTGAGCCCGTCCGGATGCCCCCACGACTTGTCGAAGGTAATTAGGGTTCGCGGCGTACCGATCCGGTCGCCGTCGAGATCGTGGACCCGGACAAAACCGCGGGCGGTGTCGATGCTGTAGACGCGCGAGCCATCCGGGCTCACGACCGGGCCGTTGGTGACGGCGGCCTTGCCGCCGAAGGTCGTCAGCGTCGCTCCGTCCCAGCGGTGGAAACTGCCGGTGTCGTCCTGCTCCGCATCGTCCATGCTGCCGAACCAGAGCGCCCCGTCGGGGCCGATATTGCCGCTGTTGAGGCGGTTGCCCTGGGGATGCGGATCGGGCTTCACGATTGGCCGGCGCCTGCCGTCGACAAGGTCGAGCAGCACGACACCGGATTTGAGTCCGGCCACCACCACGTCGGGATTGGGCGTCAGCAGCGCAAAGCCGATCTTTTCGTCGACCGCCACGCGCCGCGTTTCATTGGTGGCTGGCCAATGCCGCCAGATCGCCGGGTTCTCGATGTCGACCCAGATCAACGCATTCGCGCGCGCATCCCAGATCACCTCCTCCGCCAGCCTGCAGCCGCAGGCGACGGCGACGCGGGGCGTCAGCGGGTGGGGGATCGGGGACATCGATTGCCTCGGGCGCCGTTGGATTCGTAGGCCAACGCAGCCGGGGCTCCAGGTGTCCAGCCCGATGTTCCCCTTAGTGCTTCCTTCACCAATACCGGGAAATGATGTCGCGCCGGACGACACTGCGTCGTGCGGACGTACGGCCGTGCCAAGGCCAGCGAGAATTACCGCATCATGCGTAGCGCCAAGAGCCTATCCGATCGATCTGTGCGTGCAGGGCGCGTTCTCGCTGTCGGACTGCTCGCCGGCTTAGCATGGTGCCAGTGCGCCGGCGCGACGGAGGTCTCAGCAGTGCCCTCCGTGGTTCCGGTGATGGTCGACAATGCGAAGCTGATCCGCCTACCGGAGAAAACGCAGACGGTGGTGGTTGGTAATCCGCTGATCGCCGACGTATCGCTACAGAAGAACGGTGTGCTCATCCTCACCGGCAAGAGCTTCGGCACGACGAACCTCATCGCGCTCGATGCCGGCGGCACGATGATCGCGGAATCGCTGATCCGCGTCGAAGCCCCCCAGGCATCCACGATCACGGTACAGCGCGGGCTCGATCGCGAATCGTATTCCTGCACACCGAACTGCCAGCCGTCGGCGCAACTCGGCGATTCGACCAAATGGTTCTCCGAGGTGAGCGGCCAAGCCGACCAGCGCCGAGCTCTCGCGATCAGCGGAAGCGGCGGCACTCCCGGACGCTGAAGCCGAGCCGGTCGCCCGATCAGATCGTCTGGTTGTAGGCGCCGATACCCTCGTTCTCGCGCAGGATGCCGTCGACGGCCTTGAACATCTCGTGCAGCCGGGCCTCGGAAACCGGGCTCTCGATCACCACGACGAGCTCCGGCTTGTTGGAGGACGCTCGCACCAGCCCCCAGGTGCCGTCCTCGGTGGAAACGCGCACGCCGTTGACGGTCACGAGGTCGGTGATCCTGGCGCCGCCGACGGTCTCGCCGGCCTCCTTCATCTTCTGGAACCGCTCGGTGACCTTTTCGACGACGCCGTATTTGAGCTCGTCGTCGCAATGCGGCGACATGGTCGGCGAACCCCAGGTCTTCGGCAGAGCCCGGTAGAGGTCGGCCATCGACTTGTCGGGGTTGCGGTCGAGCATCTCGATTACGGCGATGGCGGTCAGCAGCCCGTCGTCGTAGCCGCGGCCGATCGGCTCGTTGAAGAAGAAGTGCCCGGATTTCTCGAAGCCTGCCAGAGCGCCGAGTTCGTTCACACGGCGCTTGATGTAGCTGTGGCCCGTCTTCCAGTAATCCGCCTTGACCGCCTGCTTCTGCAGCTCGGGATCGGTATTATAGAGGCCGGTCGACTTCACATCGACCACGAAGGTCGCGCCGGGGTGCAGCTTGGAGAGGTCGCGGGCGAGCATCACGCCGATCTTGTCGGCAAAGATCTCCTCGCCCTCGTTGTCGACCACGCCGCAGCGGTCGCCGTCACCGTCGAAGCCGAGGCCGACATCGGCGCCATGCTCCTTCACCGCGTGGGCGATGGCATGGAGCATCTCCATGTCCTCGGGGTTCGGGTTGTAGCGCGGGAAGGTGTAGTCCGGCGTCACGTCGAGGGGCACCACCTCGATGCCGAGCGCTTCGAGCAGCTTCGGCGCGAAGGCGCCGGCCGTACCGTTGCCGCAGGCTGCGACCACCTTGAGCTTCCGCGAGATCGGCTTGGCCCGGCTCTTCAGGTCGTTGAGGTAGGTGTCGAGGAAGCCCTCGACGAACTCGTAGGAGCCGCCGTCGCGGTACTGATAGGTCCCGCCGCAGACGATCTCCTTCAGCCGACCCATCTCGTCGGGGCCGAAGGTCATCGGCCGGTTGGCGCCCATCTTCACGCCGGTCCAGCCGTTGTCGTTGTGCGAGGCCGTCACCATCGCGACGCAGGGACAATCGAGGGCAAACTGGCCGAAATAGGCCATCGGCGAGAGCGCCAGCCCGACATCCTTCACCCGCAGCCCCGCCGCCTGCATGCCGGCGATCAGCGCGAGCTTGATCGAAGACGAGTAGGAACGGAAATCATGGCCCGTGACGATATCGGGACGCACGCCCATCTCATGCACCAGCGTGCCGATGCCGAGACCGAGCGCCTGAACGCCCATCAGGTTGATCTCTTTCGGGAAGAGCCAGCGCGCGTCGTATTCCCGGAAGCCGGTGGGCTTGACCAGCGGCAGCTGCTCGAACTCGAAGGTGTTGGGCGTGAGCGCGGCATGCGGCTTGGGGAACATCGCGGGCCTTTATCGAAGGGATCGGTTTCGACCGTCATCGCACTTAGAGTGCCGGTCCAGCAAGGGACGTCGCGTCGTCTCCGGTTGTACGCGGCCAGGCTCCGCACACGAAAAGACCGCCGGGATCGCCCGGCGGTCTCGATGAAACAACAGACTGATCCGCAGATCTTATTTCTTGCCGTCCTTCTTGTCCTCACCGGTCGACTTTGCAGCCGCCGCACCGCCCGAAGGCGCCGTCGTGGCGGTCGCGTCACCCTCGCGCTTCTCGTAGCCGGCGGCGTTCGGCGGCCCCTTCATCTTGCCGTCCTCGGCCTTCATCATCTTGCCCGACGCATTCGGCTGCGCGGCCTTGTCTTCGGCGAACGCAGCGCCGGTCAGGGCGAGGGATGTCAGTAGGGCGAGCGAAATGCGATTCATGAGCGTCCTCCTCTGGTTTGGGCAAAAAACGCAAGTGGAGGACATCTCGTTCCAAGTGAGAGCAGGAAAAATCGACACCGTGGGCTTCTCAAAAGCCTGTCTATTACTGCCTGGAAACATTTTTAATCCATCGTAACGCCGAATTATTTGAAGGCGAATGGCATCTATCCGTCTGGCGGATACGGCGAAACTGCATCGCAGCTGTTATGCATGCTCCTGCGCGCGGATTGCCATCGCCGGCCCTCGCCTGTATGAGCCTCCACGCGCCCCCCGACACCCTTGGAGGCAGGGGCGCACCGGGTTCGCTACCTGGCCGTCCATCGTGGGCGGCCTTTGTCGTTCCCGGATCACGCAATCGAAAAGGATCACGCCATGAGCGCAATCAAGCCGCTTGAGGCCGTGGCACGCGACCGGGTCGGCAAGGGGGCCGCCCGGGCCGTTCGTCGCCAGGGCCAGGTTCCCGCCGTCATCTACGGTGCCGGCAAGGACCCGGAAGCCATCGCCATCGACCTCATCCGCGCCCGCACGCTGATCTACGCCGGCGGCTTCAAGACCACCGTGTTCGAGATCAATGCCGGCGGCAAGAAGACCCGCGCGATCCCGCGCGACTTCCAGTTGGACCCTGTCAGCGGCGTGCCCCTGCATGTCGACTTCCTGCGCATCGTCGCCGGCCAGACCGTGACCGTGGAAGTGCCCGTGCACTTCGAGCACGAGGACGCGGCGCCCGGCATCAAGAAGATGGGCGGCACGCTCAATATCTCGAAGCACACCCTCGAGCTCGAAGTCGCGCCCGACCAGATCCCCGATGCCATCGTTATCGACCTGACCGGCCGCGAGATCGGCGACGCGATCCACGTCTCGGACATCAAGATCCCGGCCGGCACCTACACCGGCGAGGCCACCGATTCGATCGCCAACATCGTCCCGCCGACGGTGCTCGGCGCCGAGGTCGAGGCCGAAGAGGCTGCGATTGCCGAGGCTCAGTCCAACGAGGCTGCCGAGGAGAAGGCCGAGGAAGAGGCGGAAGCCGCCGACGCCGCGGACGACGAGAAGAAGTCCGACGACAAGGAGTGAGGGCTGGGCGCTCTGCGCCCTTCTCCACGACCTCCGACACCAGCCCCGGCTCAATCAGCCGGGGCCTTTTCGTTTCGAGACTGGCAGGCCATGCGGCTCATCGTCGGCTTGGGCAATCCGGGCGCCCGCTACGCGAAGAACCGGCACAACATCGGCTTCCTCGCGGTCGACGAGATCGCCCGCGTACACCGCGCGAGCCCGTTCCGGCGGCGCTTCCAGGGCGAGGCGGCGGAAGTCGTGCTCGGCACGGAACGCGCCATCCTGCTCAAGCCTCTTACCTTCATGAACGACTCCGGTCGTTCGGTCGGCGAGGCGCAGCGCTTCTACAAGGTCGCGCTGGAGGACGTGATCGTCCTCCATGACGAACTCGACCTCACCCCCGCCAAGCTCCGCGTGAAGAAGGGCGGCGGCAATGCCGGCCACAATGGGCTGCGCTCGATCACGGCCTGCTGCGGAAACGAGTATCGCCGCGTGCGCATCGGCATCGGCCATCCCGGCGACAAGGCACTGGTCCACGCCTTCGTGCTCAACGACTTCGCCAAGTCGGAAGAACCCTGGGTCGAGGACCTCTGCCGGGCGGTCGCCGACAACGCCGCAATCGTCGCCGCGGGCGAAAACGAGAGCTTTCAGAACAAGGTGCACCTCGCCATGGTCGGCCGCGGCTGGGCCGACGTGAAGCCGCCGGGCAGGCCTGCCAAGACCGGCGATTGACACGAAAACACGGGAACACGATATCGGTCGTCAGGAGGCGGCGATGAAGAACGTGACCGTGACGATGGATGCCGCGCTCCTGCAGCGTGCGCGCGTTGCGGCTGCGCGCGACGGCAAGAGTTTATCGCGGTTCGTGGCGGAAGCCGTGGAATCGCGGGTGGGCCGGCCGCTTACGCAACTCGAAGCGATCCAGCGTTTCTTGGCTGGGCCGTTGATGAATCTGACCGATGAGAACGGAAAGGCCCCGGCCCGCGATCAGATCTACGATGACGACTGATCTCGTTTTCGTCGATACCAATGTGCTGATCTACGCACGCGATGCTCGCAACAGCGACAAGATGTGCTGCGCTCAAGCTTGGGTCCTCGCCCTTGGTGCACGGAGTACAGCCCGCATCAACCTTCAGATCCTCAACGAGCTGACGCGCTGGATCCTTAAGAACGAGGCACGCCGGTCCACCGAGGAAGTTCAAGAGGAAATGGCGAGCCTCGCAGTCTGGGGCGACCGACCCCTGACACAGGACGAGGTGGAAATAGCTTGGGCGGTACGAGCGCGGCTGGGGTACCAGTGGTTCGACTGCCTGCTGCTGGCCGCCGCCGTCGTACACGGCTGCCGATATCTCCTTACTGAAGACATGGCTCACGAAGCGATCTTCGAGAGCGTCACCCTCATCAATCCGTTCCGGACTTCGCCGGACGAGCTGTTTTTACGGAACTGACCTCATGGGCTTCAAATGCGGCATCGTCGGCCTGCCGAACGTCGGAAAATCGACGCTCTTCAACGCGCTGACGCAGACGGCGGCGGCGCAGGCCGCCAACTATCCGTTCTGCACCATCGAGCCGAACGTGGGCGAGGTCGCGGTGCCGGACCCGCGCCTCGACGACCTCGCGCGAATCGCGTCTTCGAAAGAGATCATTCCGACGCGGCTGACCTTCGTCGACATCGCCGGCCTCGTGCGCGGCGCTTCGAAGGGGGAAGGGCTCGGCAACCAGTTCCTGGCCAACATCCGCGAGTGTGATGCGATCGCTCACGTGGTGCGCTGCTTCGACGACGGGGACGTCACCCATGTCGAGGGCAAGGTCGATCCGAACGCCGACATCGAGACCATCGAGACCGAGCTGATGCTGGCCGATCTCGACAGCCTTGAGAAGCGGATGTTCGCCCTGGAGAAGCGCGCCAAGCAGGCCGACAAGGAAGCCAAGGAGTCTCTGGACCTCGTCAACCGCGCCCTGCCGCTGCTGCGCGAGGGCAAGCCCGCACGTCTCGTCGAGCGCAAGGCGGAGGAGGAATTCCTGTTTCGCCAGTTGGGCTTGATGACGGCGAAGCCCGTGCTCTACGTCTGCAACGTCGATGAGGGCGATGCCGATAAGGGTAACGCCTACTCCGAGATCGTCTTAGCCCGTGCGAAGGCGGAAGGCGCGGTCGCGGTCGTGGTGTCCGCCAAGATCGAGAGCGAAATCGCGGTGATGCCCAAGGCCGACCAGGGGGATTTCCTGGAAGCCGTCGGACTCGTGGAGCCGGGCCTCAACCGGGTGATCCGCGCCGGTTACGATCTCCTTGGTCTGGTTACGTATTTTACCGTCGGGCCGAAGGAGGCGCGGGCCTGGACGATCACCAAGGGCACCCGCGCGCCGGGCGCCGCAGGCGTGATCCATACCGACTTCGAGAAGGGCTTCATCCGGGCCGAGACCATCGCCTTCAAGGACTACACCAGCCTCAACGGCGAGGCCGGCGCCCGCGATGCCGGCAAGCTCCGGCTGGAGGGCAAGGAATACGTCGTACAGGACGGCGACGTGCTGCATTTCCGGTTCGCCAACTGACGGGTCCGGCATGGGAATCGCGCTCGAGGATTTCGAGAAGGGCCAGGTGATCACGGGCGACCCGATCACCGTCACACGGGACGAACTCATTGGCTTCGCTCGCGAATTCGATCCGCAGCCCTTCCACCTCGACGAGGAGGCGGCGAAGGAGACCTTCGTCGGAACGCTGATCGGCTCGGGCTGGCAGACCGCCTGCTTCGGAATGCGGCTCCTCCACCGCGACGCCTTTCGCGGATGCACCTCGATGGGCTCGCCCGGGATCGACGAGCTTCGCTGGCTCCGGCCGGTCCTGCCGGGCGACACGCTGCGGGCGCGGATCGTCGTCGAGGACACCCGCGTTTCGGCCTCGAAACCCGACCGCGGCCTCGTCCGTTTCACGTTGGCCCTGAATAATCACGGCGATCACCGTGTCATGCGCCAGGGCTTCACCGTCATGTTCGCCAGGCGCGACACAGCGCCGTCGGCTCCGCGCAGCGTTGCGCCGGCCCCGGCATCCGAACCGTTCCCGGAAGGCGACGATGCGGTGCTGTTGCCGTTTCTCGGGGAGGCCGAGATCGGCGCGGTGCGCGACCTCGGCCGGCATCGATTCGAGCCGGACGCGATCATGGCCTTCGCCAAGGCCTACGACCCGCAGGATTTCCACACCGACCCCGAGGCGGCCGAAAAGACGCATTTCGGCGGCCTCTGCGCGTCGGGCTGGCACACCGCCGCGATCTGGATGAAGCGGCTGCACGCGACCTGGGCGCGCGACATCGCGCTGACGGCGAGGAGCGGGCCGGTGCCGCAGCTCGGGCCTTCGCCGGGGTTCAAGGACATGCGCTGGCTGCGCCCGGTCTATGCCGGCGACACCCTGCGCTACGCGACGAAGCTCGTCGGCGCGCGCGCCTCGTCCTCGCGGCCCGGCTGGGGCATCGCATCCCATCACAACACCGCCGTGAACCAGCGCGGCGAACCGGTCTTCGAGTTCACCGGCTCGGTGTTCTGGCAATGGTCGGCCTGAACCTTCATCCGCACGGAGACATCCCATGCCCCTCGCACGCATCGATCTGGTCGAAGGCAAGTCCGCCGAGTACCGCCGCACGGTCGGCGAGGTGGTCTACGAGGCCATCGTCTCGGCGCTCGGCGCCCCGAAGGACGACCGTTTTCAGATCATCACCGAGCACCCGGCCACCGACCTGATCTGCGACCCGACCTATCTCGGCATAGAGCGTACGCCCGACTGCATCGTGATCCAGCTCACGATGAATGCCGGCCGCACGACCGAGAAGAAGCAGGCCTTCTACAAGCAGGTCGCCGACGGCCTCCACGCGCGCCTGGGCCTCCGCCGCGAGGACGTGTTCATCAGCCTCGTCGAGGTGGTGAAGGAGAACTGGTCGTTCGGGAATGGTGAGGCGCAGTACGCTTGACGTTTCCCACGTCGCCCCGCTCGCCGACCGACATCTCGAATGCTATTCAGATTTCTAGGTATTCGGGAATCGTCATGGCATCCGCAGCCAAGTCCACAGCCGAGAGCACGCAAAGTCGCGATCGTCGGGAACGGCTTCGCGCACAGGGCCTGAGGCAGATCCAGCTCTGGGTGCCGGACACGCGTTCGCCCGCGTTCCAGGCCGAGGCGCACCGTCAGGCGCTGGCGGTTTCCGGCCTGAACGACGATCAGGCCTTCGTCGGCGTCGTTTCCAACTGGTCATGAGAGTGGAGCGCGGCGATCTCTAAATTGCGTCCGACGGAAAAGACTATGCCGGCAAACTCAAGCTCGTCGTCATTGTTCACAACGATACATTCGACGCAAAAAGTTCCATTAACACTTGCGCCTTCACGACCAGCGGCACCGACGCACCACTATTTTGTCTTCCAATCGAACTGATAGACGAAAACCAACTTGATGCCGTTTGAGGTTTCACACCGAGGACCGCACAGGCCATCGGGGGCCTTCGACGGCTTCAAGCCCAAGACAACCCGATCACAGCGCACCGGTTAGGATCGGGAGTGGCGACCCCGGTTGGGCTCGAACCAACGACCTGCCGCTTAGAAGGCGGCTGCTCTATCCAGCTGAGCTACGGAGTCTGGGTGGTGCCGGCTCCCAAAAGCCACGGGTCCCGCCGCCGGTCAACCTTTTGCGCCGACAGGGGCCTTTGCCTTCGGATCGGATGTGTCTCCCATCGAAACGGACGTGGCGTGCCCGGACGGGTGCGCCGGCAGTGCAGGCCCCATCGCGTCGACCGTCGACGAAGCGAGGCGGCATGGCTTTCGGCCGTCGGTGCGGCGTTCTTGCCGACGACGGGGTTATGCCTGCTCGGGACAATCGCTGGAAACCCGGCGTCCGGGTCGCTATACCCGGCCGCATCCGGCGCTCCCGGCCGAACGCTGTCGTGATGAATTCGCTCGATCTTCCAAAGCCCCCGCACGAGACGCGCGTCGTCGTCGCCATGTCCGGCGGCGTCGATTCCTCCGTCGTGGCCGGTCTGCTGAAGCGCGAAGGCTACGACGTGGTCGGAGTCACGTTGCAGCTCTACGACCACGGGGCTGCGATCCACCGCAAGGGCGCCTGCTGCGCCGGCCAGGACATCAATGATGCCCGCCGCGTCGCCGAGGCGCTCGGCATCCCGCATTACGTCCTCGACTACGAGGACCGGTTTCGCGAATCGGTGATCGACCGTTTCGCCGAGAGCTATCTCGCGGGCGAGACGCCGATTCCCTGCGTCGAGTGCAATCGCTCGGTGAAGTTCCGCGATCTGCTCGGCATGGCCCACGATCTCGGCGCCGAGGCGCTGGCGACCGGCCATTACGTGGCGAGCCGGCCGCTGCCCGAGGGCGGGCGCGGGCTCTACCGGGCGCTCGATCCGGCCCGGGACCAGAGTTATTTCCTCTACGCGACCACGCCCGCGCAGCTCGCCTTCGTGCGTTTTCCCCTCGGCGAGATGGGCAAGGACGAGACCCGCCGCATCGCCCGCGATCTCGGGCTTTCGGTGTCCGAGAAGGCCGACAGCCAGGACATCTGCTTCGTGCCGGAGGGCCGCTACGCCGACGTGATCGCGAAGCTGCGCCCGGACGCGACCCGGCCCGGCGAGATCGTCGACCTCGCGGGGCAGGCCCTCGGCCGTCACGAAGGCATCATCCACTACACCATCGGACAGCGCCGGGGCCTCGGCGTCGCGGCCGGCGCGCCGCTCTACGTCGTGCGGCTGGAGCCAGAGACGGCGCGCGTCGTCGTCGGGCCGCGCTCGGCGCTGGCGACGAGCCGTATCCGGCTCACGGACGTGAACTGGCTCGGCGAGCGGCCGTTGGCGGACGTCTCGGACCTCGAGGTTGCGGTGCGGGTGCGCTCGACGCGGGCGCCGCGCCCGGCCCACCTGAGCTGGAACGCCGAGGCCGGCTGCGCCGAAGTGGTGCTGGATACGCCCGAGGACGGCGTCTCGCCCGGTCAGGCCTGCGTGATCTATGCCGATTCCGGTGACCGCGCCCGCGTGCTCGGTGGCGGCACCATCCGGCGCGTGCAGACGTTGCCCGCCGGTAGCGCCGACGCCGCGGCACAAGCCGCGTAACCACCAAAAAATCCTGGAGACGATCGTCGACATGCTGAGCGAGCGAGTGCCCGAGGCGAATGCGGCCGGCCCGAGTACGGCCCTGATGCGGAAGGCCTATGCCCGCTGGGCACCGGTCTACGATGTCGTCTACGACAAGCTCACCGAGCCGGCGGCCCGCGCCGCCGTCGAGGCGGCCGCCGAGCACGGCCCGCGCGTGCTGGAGGCCGGCGTCGGCACCGGCCTGTCGCTCGGCTACTACCCGAAGGGCAGCTTCGTCTGCGGGGTCGACCTCTCCGAGGACATGCTGAAGCGCGCGCGCAACAAGGTGCGCCGCCGCGGCCTGACGCATGTGCGCGGCCTGCAGGTGATGGATGTCTGCCGCCTCGGCTACGCCGACAACACCTTCGATGCGGTGGTGGCGCAGTTCCTGATCACCCTGGTGCCGGACCCGGAGGCTGCGCTCTCCGAGTTCCTGCGCGTCGTGCGCCCCGGCGGCGGTATCGTGCTCGCCAACCATTTCGGCCAGACCGACGGGCCGCTCGCCCGCATGGAAGAAATCGTCGCGCCGCTCTGCACCAAGATCGGCTGGTCGTCGGACTTCAAGTCCACGCGCATCGAGGCCTGGGCGCGCAAGAACGGCGTCGCGTTCTCCGGCGTCGCGCCGACCTTCCCGGGCGGCTTCTTCAAAATCCTGCGGATGCGAAAAGCCGGCTAGCGGCTAGCGCGATGACCATTGCCGGCGAGACGTCCCCGGAGGCCGGGCCGCCGCGGCGCAGGGCGTGGCTGCGCTGGCTTCCGCTCGTCCTGCTCGTAGGCATCTCGATCGCCGTGCTCGTCTCGGGCGGGGCGCATCTGCTCGACATCGACCGGCTCATGGCCTCGCGCGCCTGGCTGCACGAGGCTGTCGCCGCCGACCGGCCCAGGGCGATCCTGGTGGCGGCGCTGGCCTATGTCTGCTGCGTGGTCGTCTCGGTCCCGGCGACCCTCGTCATGAGCATGATCTGCGGCTTCCTGTTCGGCACGGTCACCGGGGCCCTCGTGGCGATCGGCTCGGCGACGACCGGGGCCGCCATCGTCTTCACCATCGGACGCTACGCGGCGCGCGACCTGCTCCTGCGCCGCGCCGGCTCGCGCCTCGGGCGGCTCGCGGAGGGCTTTCGGCGCGATGCCTTCGGCTACGTCGCCTTCCTGCGGTTGCTACCGCTGTTTCCGTTCTGGATGACGAATCTCGGGCCCGCCATCTTCGGCGTCCGGCCGCGCACTTTCGTGCTCGCCACCCTGATCGGTCTGACGCCCGGCGCCTTCGTCTATGCGGCGACCGGTGCCGGACTCGAGGAGATCGTCGCCGCACACGAAGCGGCCAAGGCCGCCTGCCTCGCGCGCGGCGACCAGACCTGCGAGGCCGCGCTCGATCTACGCAGCCTCGTCACGCCCGGCATGATCGCCGGGCTCGTCGCCCTCGCGGCCTTCGCGCTGCTCTCCATCACCCTGCGCCGGTGGCTGGAGCGAAGAGGCTTGCGCACATAAGACTTGCGCACAATCGAGCGGCGTCTTACGCCGCTCGGTGCATATGCATGAAACTTTTGCGCTTTCCGGCCCGTATCGAGCCGATCACCGCTGAGATGCAGGGGCCGTCGTTGGCCTGATGCAACTTAAGGGATGTATATAGGCTAGCATTTGTTAATGTGTTTGCGTGCCGCCGGAACTCGGCGGTCGCGCTACGCAACCGACGGTTTGTTGAAGACCCGCAAGAGGTCGTCATGGGAGTGAGTATCGGTCGACAGTTCGGTGCGGGTCAGGCCATTCCTGCTCCGGCCATGTCGCGCGCGGCGCGGCAACCGCGCCGCAGGTCCCGGCTCGGCCTCTCGGCACGCCTCTTTCTCGTGACGGTCGCCTTCGTCGCCCTGGCCGAGATCATGATCTACGTGCCGGCGGTCGCCAGCTATCGCAAGAGCTGGCTGGCGGACCGGATGACGGCGGCCGCCGTGGCCGCCCTCGTGCTCGATGCGACGCCCGACCACCACGTCTCGGACGCCCTGGTGCAGCGCCTGCTCGCGGGCGTCGGAGCGCGCGAGATCGCCGTCGAGGGCAGCGGCGGCCGCCGTGTTCTCGCCCTGACGCCCTCACCGGATGCGGTTGCCGAATCGGTCGACCTGCGCGGCAGCGGCTGGTTCGAGGCCATCGTCGGATCGTGGAACACGCTGACGAGCCCCGAGCCCGCCGCGATCCGGGTGGTCGGAAGCGGTCGGGACAGTGCGGGCAAGATCGAGGTCGTCCTCGACGAGTTGCCGCTGCGGCAGGCGCTCGCCGCCTTCTCGCTGCGCCTGCTGATCTCGTCCCTCGTCATTGCCACCGCCGCCGCAGCCCTGGTTTTCTTCGTCCTGCAGTGCGTGTTCGTTCGGCCGATGCGGCGTCTCGCCCGCAACATCGCGGATTTCGCCGACAACCCCGAGAAGGCCGAACGCGTGATCGCGCCGTCCGGCCGGATAGACGAGATTGGCGAGGCCGAGGCCGCGCTGGCCCGCATGGAGGTCGTGCTGGCCGGCGAGTTGCGCCACAAGCGCCGTCTCGCTGGGCTCGGCCTGTCGGTCAGCAAGATCAGCCACGAGCTCCGCAACCTGCTGACCACCGCCCAACTCCTCGGTGATCGTCTGGAGAACGTCGCGGACCCGGTGGTGCAGCGCGTCGCGCCGCGCCTCGTCGCCACCCTCGATCGCGCGAACCGCTTCTGCGAGGCGACGCTCGCCTATGGCCGCGCCGCCGAGCGACATCCGCAGCGCGCGATGGTGCCGCTCGCGCGGATCCTCGACGAACTGCCGGATCTTGCCGCCCTCTCGCGCGATGCACGGGTCCGGATCTCGATCCGGTCTCAGCCCGGGCTCGGCGTCGATGCCGATGCCGAACAGCTCTCGCGTGCGCTGACGAACCTCGTCCGCAACGCCGTCCAGGCGCTCGATGCTGCCGGCGGCATGTCCCCGACGGTCACGGTCGAGGCCCGCCGCGAGGGGTGCCTGGGCACGGGCTTGGTGACGATCGCCGTGACAGACAACGGCCCCGGCTTGCCGGACCGGGCCAAAGCGCACCTGTTCTCGCCGTTCCAGGGGTCGATGCGCGCGGGCGGCACTGGGCTCGGCCTCGCCATCGCGGCCGAGCTCGCCGAACTCAACGGCGGCACCCTCCGTCTCGACCCGACCGACACCGGCGCGCGGTTCCTGCTGGAAATCCCCGATCGGCAGGCCCACGCCGAAGCCGCCTGAACTTGTTCGCGTAGTCCTTACGGCTGACGCCTACCGGGCTATCCGCCGCACGAGCGGCGGCGCCCAGTCGCGCTTGCCGACAGCCTGCGGCCCGTCGGACCTACTCCGCCGCCGCCAGCGACATCTCCGGCACGGTGACGCCGATGTCGCGCAACAGCGCGGCGTCCTCGTCGGCCTCGTTGTTGGCCGTGGTGAGCAGGCGCTCGCCGTAGAAGATCGAGTTGGCGCCGGCCAGGAAGCACAGGATCTGCGCCTCGCGGGTCAGGCCCTTGCGGCCGGCGCTGAGCCGGACCCGCGCCTTCGGCATCACGATGCGGGCGGTGGCGCACATCCGCACGAGGTCGAGGGGATCGACCGGCGGCCGGTCCTCCAGCGGCGTGCCCTCGACGGCGACCAGCGCGTTGATCGGCACGCTCTCGGGATGCGGCGCGTGGTTGGCCAGCAGCTGCAGCATCTCGACCCGGTCGCGCACCCGCTCGCCCATGCCGACGATGCCGCCGCAGCAGACGCCGATGCCGGCCTTGCGCACGTTCTCCAGCGTCTTGAGGCGATCCTCGTAGGTCCGCGTCGAGATGATGTCGCCGTAGAATTCCGGGCCGGTGTCGAGGTTGTGATTGTAGGACGTGAGGCCCGCCTCGGCGAGACGGCCGGCCTGCGACGCCGATAGCATGCCGAGGGTGACGCAGGCTTCCATGCCCATGGCCTTCACGCCGCGTACCATCGCCAGCACCGAGTCGAATTCCGGACCGTCCTTGGGCTGCCGCCAGGCTGCGCCCATGCAGAAGCGGTGGGCGCCCTGCGACTTGGCGGCGGCGGCCTCGCGCAGCACCGCGTCAACCGGCATCAGGCGCTCGCGGGGTAGGGCCGCGCCCTTGTGATGGGCCGATTGCGGGCAATAGGCACAATCCTCGGGACAGCCGCCGGTCTTGATCGAGAGCAGCGCGGCCCGCTGGATGTCGGCCGGATCGTTATGCGCCCGGTGGACCGTGCTGGCGCGATGGACGAGGTCGAGCAACGGCAGATCGTGGATCGCCTGAACCTCTGCGAGGCTCCAGTCGTGACGGATCGGGTTGTCGGCGAGGCGGGGGAGGGTCGTCGGCTGCGTCATGCGCCCATCAGGCGAATCCGCGCGCGAAAATCAAGACGGCGGAGTCGCACCCGGCCAAGGTTCGGTTGTCCACAGGGCATAACACGCTTACATCCGGCGTCCCCGGAGCCGATGCGCCTGTGACGGTATCGCGAGCTCGAACGGGCCTGCGTGGCTTTGGGGCTTGCAGTGACGGGGCGGCCGCGGACCAGTTCTCTGCGACGATCCTGTGAGGCTCAGTGGGCCGGGTCGCTGTCGGCGTGTCGGGAGCGCGGGGAACAGGAACCGCGACCTCGGCGCACGGCCCACACATCGGTGCAGAAGTGGCCTTGTGCCGAGACGAGACGCCGTGCCGGACGCCGTGTGAGCCTTCATTCACGCTTCCGCGCAATTCTGGGGACAGGCCGGGAACCCTCTGCCTCCAGTAGCGTCTCTTCGGGCCATTCGATCATGCGGCGCCTTCTGACGGGCGGTATCAAGGCGATCCTCGCCATCGCCGCACTCTCCACCGCGGCCCATTGGGCCATGCGCGTCCAGCGCGATCCGGCCGCACCCGCGTCCGTCGGCGCCATGGCCGCGATTCCCGACCCCGTGTCGACGGGCTCGATCACGCCGCGCAAGGTCGAGCGGCCGCAGGCGATGGCGCAGCCCGCCACGCAGGGCTTCGACCAGCAGCATCTCATGAAGCTGTTCTCCGGTGCTGCGCCCGAGAAGAAATCCCAGAAATCGGTCGTGGCGAAGCGCTGAGCCGCGCTCAACGCGCAGGCAGGCCGCCCCCGTCGAGGGGGGCCAGCTTCGGCGCATCCGCCAGCACGGTGGCTGCCACCTTCCGGCGTTTCGAAAACAGCGTCGCCAGCGGAGCGAGATCGGGCGCCGTCGCCCCGCCTGCGCCGTAGACGGAGCTGTCGAGGGCCGACATCGCCACCATGGCGGCGGGGTCGGTGCGCCAGACCTCCGCGAGTTCCGGCTCGGCCTGCAGCCCCCGGCCCAGCGCCGCGCGGAACGCCACCGCATCGCCGGAGGCTGCCGCCCGCCGCAGGGCGCTACGT
>NZ_VRVE01000089.1:0-16143 GCF_008040035.1 Methylobacterium sp. WL9 | reverse complement strand
CACCCCGACCCCCTCCCCACAAGGAGGAGGGGACGAGCCTTAGTTGAACGACTTGGAGACGCTCTCGACCACGCTCTTGAGCTTGCCGGCGCTGTCGTCCGACAGGTCCTTCGAGTCGCGGATCGCGCCGAGGAGGTCGGCGTGCTTGGAGCGCAGGGTCTCGAGCAGCTTGTCCTCGAAGGGACGCACCTTGCTGACCGCCATCTTGTCGAGATAGCCGTTCACGCCAGCATAGATCACGGCGACCTGCTCTTCCATCTTCAGCGGGGCGAACTGCGCCTGCTTCAGGAGCTCGGTGAGGCGCGAGCCGCGGTTCAGGAGCTTCTGCGTCGAGGCGTCGAGGTCAGAGCCGAACTGCGCGAAGGCCGCCATCTCGCGGTACTGCGCGAGCTCGCCCTTGATCTTGCCGGCGACCTTTTTCATCGCCTTGGTCTGGGCCGAGGAGCCCACCCGCGAGACCGAGAGGCCGACGTTCACCGCCGGGCGGACGCCCTGGTAGAACAGGTCGGTCTCGAGGAAGATCTGGCCGTCGGTGATCGAGATCACGTTGGTGGGGATGTAGGCCGAGACGTCGTTGGCCTGGGTCTCGATGACGGGGAGCGCGGTGAGCGAACCCTTGCCGGCGGCGTCGCCCATCTTGGCGGCGCGCTCGAGCAGGCGCGAGTGGAGGTAGAACACGTCGCCGGGATAGGCCTCGCGGCCCGGCGGGCGGCGCAGCAGCAGCGACATCTGGCGGTAGGCGACGGCCTGCTTGGACAGGTCGTCGTACACGATCACGGCATGCATGCCGTTGTCGCGGAAGTACTCACCCATGGCGCAGCCGGCGAAGGGCGCGATGAACTGCATCGGGGCCGGGTCGGAGGCGGTAGCCGCGACGATGATCGAGTATTCCAGGGCGCCCTGGTCCTCGAGAACCTTCACGAACTGGGCGACGGTGGAGCGCTTCTGGCCGATGGCGACGTAGACGCAGTAGAGCTTCTGGCTCTCGTCGTCGCCCTGGTTGAGCGGCTTCTGGTTGAGGATGGTGTCGAGGGCGATCGCGGTCTTGCCGGTCTGGCGGTCGCCGATGATCAGCTCGCGCTGGCCGCGGCCGATCGGGATCAGCGCGTCGACGGCCTTGAGGCCGGTGGCCATCGGCTCGTGCACGGACTTGCGCGGGATGATGCCCGGCGCCTTGACGTCGACGCGGCGGCGCTCGGTCGACTGGATCGGGCCCTTGCCGTCGATCGGGTTGCCGAGGCCGTCGACCACGCGGCCGAGCAGGCCCTTGCCGACCGGAACGTCCACGATGGCGCCGGTGCGCTTGACGGTCTGGCCTTCCTTGATCTCGCGGTCCGAACCGAAGATCACGACGCCGACATTGTCGTTCTCGAGGTTCAGGGTCATGCCCTGCACGCCCGATTCGAACTCGACGAGCTCGCCGGCCTGGACCTTGTCGAGGCCGTAGACGCGGGCGATGCCGTCACCGACGGCGAGCACCTGCCCGACCTCGGAGACTTCGGCGGCTTCGCCGAAATTCTTGATCTGCTCTTTGAGGATCGCGGAGATCTCGGCGGGGCGGATGTCCATCGTCGGGCCTTCTTATGAGTGTCGGACGTCTGTCGCGTGTTCGGATGAGCCGTGCGGCGTGCCGGATCAGGCGGCGCGCATGGCGAGGCGGATACCGTTGAGCTTGGTCCGCAGGGATGCGTCGACCATGCGGGAGCCGATCTTGACGACGATGCCGCCGATCAGGCTCGGATCGACCTTGAGGTCGAGCTCGATCTCGGAGCCGGCGACCTCGCGCAGCGTCGCCGCGATCTCCTGGATCAGGGCGTCGGAGGGCTTTTCCGCGACGCGGACCTCGGCGCGCACGATGCCCTTCGATTCCCGCACCTTTTCGCGATACCCGCGGATCATGTCGGGGAGGGCGAAGAGGCGGCGGTTGGCGGCCGTGAGCTTGATGAAGTTAGCGGCGATGCCGTCGATGCCGGCCTTGGCCAGGATCGCCTCGATCGCGGGCCTCTGCTGCTCGGCCGTGTAGGCCGGGCTCCTCACCAGGCGGCGCAGGTCGTCGCTCTCGTTGTAGAGGGCGTCGAACTGGTCGAGATGCCGGGCGACCTCGTCGATCTGCTTCTCGTCGCGCGCCAGCTCGAACAGGGCGAGCGCGTAGCGACCTGCCACGCCGGAGACCAGGGTACCGTCGGAACCGCTCTGCGCCACCTGCCCGCTCTCTTTTGTTTCGTGCCCGCCGGTTCCGCGGTCCGTGCCGACCCCTGTCGGGGCGGCGGCTCGGTGAACCGTGAAAAATGGGAATGCGCCGGCTGTGCGGGCGGGTGACGACACCCCCCCTGCAGCGCGGGGTGGCCGTAGCATGGCACCGTCGCTCCGCGCAAGGCGACGGTTCCCCCGATTCCGACGCCCGGCGAGGGAATCGGCACAAGGGGTTAGCGGCAGCGCTCAGGCGCCCCGCAACAGGCGCAGCGGCCAGCCGACCCGCACCAGCGTCTCGTCGGGATCGGACAGCGAGAATTCGCGCATGCCCCAGGGCTTTTCCTCGACCCCGCCCGGCTCGATCGTCTCGCCGGCAAACCGCCGGGCAAGCGAATCGACGTCGGGTGCGTAGAGATAGAGCCCGAACGGATTGCGTCCCGGCACCAGCCAGCCCTCGACGGCGGCCGTGAGGTGCAGCATCGCCCCGGTCGGATGGGTCAGGATGCGGTAGCCGGCCTCGCCTGCGTCGCACGCGAAGCCGAGACGGGCGTAGAAGGCCTGGGAGGCGTCGAGGTCGTTGGAGGGCAGGATGGCGACGAGAGCCGGTTCGATGTCCATGCGCTCCTCCCATAGGCCATGAACGCAGCGAAGCACTGCGGCGGGGAGCATACCCTCTTCATCGCCGACGCGCTCCTTCCCCGGACGGGTGTAGCGTCAGCGGAAGCCGATCCGGGGCCCAGCACGACAAGCCGCGAAGCGTCGAGACGTCGGCACCGTTCGCATCGAACCGCTGACGCGGCCCTTCTTTCGCTAGATCCCGGATCGCCTTCCGCTGACGCTTCAGGCGTCCGGGAAAGGGCGGAGCAGTTCGATCACTTGCCTTCAGACCCGCTCATCGAGCCACGCGCGGGTTTCGTGGCCGGGGGGCAGGCAGCGCCGGGCGCCGCGGGCGAGGGTCGGATAGGTCACGGCCCCGCCGCGCACGAGATCGCCGATCGTCTCGATCTCGGCCTCGTCGAAGAAGGCGCGCACGTGATGCGCGTAAGGAGCCGGCACGCGCTCCGCGTTCAGCGCGGCGAGCAGCGTCGGTCCGTCGATCGGATCGCGTGCGGACGCGTTGATGTGGCGGACGGCAAGGGCCAGCGGGCGCTCCGCGGCCGGGATCGGCAATGCGGCCATAGGATCGCCTCGGGTAAAGGCGGCCGGGTCCGACAAACGATCAGATCCAGCCTTGGAGCTCCCGCCTTACCACGCTCTCGATCACCCGCATGCCGAGATCGGAATCGTTGAGGCAGGGGATGAAGGCGTAGTGCTCGCCGCCGTTCTCCTCGAAATAATGGCGGTTCTCGCCGTCGAGCTCTTCCAGCGTCTCCAGGCAGTCGGCGGTGAAGCCCGGGGCGACGATCGCCATGCGCTTCACGCCGGACTTGGCCAGGGCCATCACCGTCTCGTCGGTATAGGGCTTGAGCCATTCCTCGTTGCCGAAGCGCGACTGGAAGGTGACGCGCATCTTCTCGGTCGAGTAGCCCAGCTTCTCCCGGATCAGCCGGCCGGTCTTGAGGCACTGGCAATGGTAGGGGTCGCCCTTGAGCAGGTAGCTCTTGGGCACCCCGTGGAACGAGGTGAGGATCACCTCCGGCTCGAAGTCGAGCTTGGCCAGGCCTTCCCGAATCGAATCGGCCATCGCTTCGATGTAGACCGGGTCGTCGTGATAGGGCGGCGAGACCCGCACGGTGGGCTGCCAGCGCATCTGCATCAGCGCCTTGAAGGCCTGGTCGCAGGCGGTGGCCGAGGTCGCGGCGGCGTATTGCGGATAGAGCGGCACCAGCAGGATGCGGTCGCAGCCCTCGTCCAGCATCGCCTGGATTCGCACCGAGACCTCCGGCTTGCCGTAGCGCATGGCCCAGTCGACGAGCACCGTGTCGCCCATCGCCACCTGAAGTTTTTCCGACTGGCCGCGGGTGATGGTCTTCAGCGGGCCCTCGTCGCGCTCCTTGTTCCAGACGCTGTCGTAATCCTTGCCCTTGGGGCCGGGGCGCTTCGTCAGGATGATCAGGTTCAGGAGCGGCCACCAGATCAGGCGCGGCACCTCGATGACGCGGCGGTCCGACAGGAATTCCTTGAGATAGCGGCGCATCGGCCAATAGCTGGTGCCCTCGGGCGTCCCGAGATTCATCAGCAGCACGCCGACGCGGCCACTCTTCACCACCGGATGGTCCGGGGGCACGGTGGGGGCCACGATCTTCGACGAGACCCGGCTGTGCGGGTGCAGGGTCTTGGGCTCGACGCGTTCGTTCATCACGCTTCCGGTCACGGCAGGGCGTCTCCCCGCAGACGATCAACGCCGATATGGGGAACGCGGTCCGGTTGTCTGCAGGCTAATCTTGCGCCAAAGCGCGCAGTGTGCCGGCCTCGGGGTGTCATCGGACGATCCTCGAGCCGCCCCTGATCGTGTTTTCGCCACACGACCCGATCACACATCGCCCGAAATCGCCCCGGAGGCCAGCGCGGCATGCCGTCCCCCCACTATTTCCTGAAGCATTTCGTGCCGTTCACGGGCTACCCGTACAAGGGCGCGCCGGCCGCCTGCAACCTGTGCGGTTCGCACGAGGCGATCACCGTCGCGGAAACGGACCGGCGGCTCAAGACGCTGAAATCCATCGCCTGCGTCCAGTGCGGCCTGATCCGCACCGACCCGATGCCGACGCCGGACGAGCTCGCCGAGTACTACACCACCTCCTACCGCGCCGATTACCAGCTCGCCTTCTCCGGCGGCCCGCCGCGCCACCACCTCAACCGCTCGGCCCGCGAGGCGGTGTTCCGCGCCGACCTGCTCGCCGCCAAGCTCGTGCCCGGTGCGCGGCTGCTCGATTTCGGCTCGGGCTCCGGCGAGTTCCTGGCCGAGGCGCGCCGACGCGGCTGCGAGGCCATCGGCGTCGAGCCGGGCCGCGACTACGCGACCTACGCCCGCGAGCATCACGGGGTCGAGGTGCTGGACGAGGCGGAGAATCCGAGCCGTTTCCCCGCCGGGCATTTCGACGTCATCTCGACGCACCACGTGCTGGAGCACCTGCGCAACCCGGCCGAGGCCGTGGAGCGACTGGCCGGCTGGCTGAAGCCCAACGGAGTGCTCTACGCCGCCGTGCCGAACATGGCCGCCACCGGCAAGCCGCCGCACGAGCGCTTCCACTTCGCCCACGTGCACGGCTACGTCCGCGAGACCTTCGACCTGCTGGCCCGCCGCGCCGGCCTCGTGCCGCACACCGATTACTGGCGCGAGGACACCACGGTGGTCTACCGCAAGACCGACGCCCCCGTCGGCCGCCTCGCCAACCCGGGCCTCGCCGAACGCCTCGCCGTCGACCTCAAGCCGATGCCGGCCGGAATCTACCTCGCTTCCGGCGCCTGGATCTGGCCGGCGATCCGCCGCAACGCCAAGGCCGTGCGGGACGGGCTGGCCAAGCGCTAGGGCATCTGCGATTCGGCGGCGATGCCTCACGGACCCGTCGTCGACTCCCTCGAAGCGTTTCGCGCCAGCGGTTCGCCCTGGCTCGCGCTGCCGTTCTTTTCGGATGGGGGTGCCGAGGCCGTCGCCGAGCGGATCGACGCCCGCGTCGCCGACGGCGCGCAGATCCTGCCGCCGCCCAACGACATCTTCCGCGCGCTGACGCTCACGCCTCTCGACCGCGTGAAGGCGGTGATCCTCGGGCAGGATCCCTATCCGACGCCGGGCGACGCCAACGGCCTCGCCTTCTCCTATGTCGGCCCGCGCCGCCTGCCGGCCTCGCTCAAGGTGATCCTTGCAGAGGTCGTCGAGGCGGCGAAGGGTGAGAAGCCCGTCTTCACCAGCGGCGACCTCACACCCTGGGCCGGGCAGGGCGTGCTGCTGCTGAACGCCGCGCTGACCGTGGAGGCCGGCAAGGCCGGCGCGCATCTGCGGCTCGGCTGGTCGCGGCTGGCGGACGAGGCGGTGGCGGCTGTCTCGGCCAGGATGTCGCCCTCGGTCTTCCTGCTCTGGGGCGCCCAGGCCCGCGCACGGGAGCCGCTGATCGACACCACCCGCCACGGCGTCATCGCCTCGGGCCACCCCTCGCCGCTCAACCGCGCCCGCGACTTTCCGGGCTCGCGGCCGTTCGCGCGGGCGAACGCCTGGTTGGAGGAGCGCGGACTGGCGCCGATCGACTGGCAGCTCGAGTAGCGTTCAGCGAGTCGGCGGAATGGCCGGCTGCCGTGTGGCCGCCATCGCCGCCGCTCTGCCCGCAGCCGCGTAGAGGTCGAGCCGCGAATACAGCCCGAAGGCGGAGCCATCATCCAGAAAGCCGCCGCCCGGTCCGAGGGTCGCCGTCAGGATGGCGTTGGCCTCATCGAGCGTCAGGGACGGGAAGGCCGCCGTGAGAAGATAGCCGGCTTCGGGCGCGGTCTTGCCGACATCGATCGCCCGGTCGGCGGTGGCCGGATGGACCACCGGCAGGCCGTAGGTCTGCGTGGCGTCGTAGAAGGCGCGGTTGGCCGAGGCATCCTTGAACCGGCCGGTATCGGTCGCGGCGCAGGCGGCGATGGTGCCGCCGCAATTCGCGGTGAGGAAGGCCGTGAGATCCGTGCGCGCCGCCGCCAGGGCAGCCGGATAGTCGGCGATGCCGACGCCGTCACCCTCGCTCCGGCCCATGGCATCGATGACGGCCGGGTTCTTGCGGACCTGCCCGACATAGGCCGGATCGTTGGCCAGGAGATGCGCCACCGCGTGCAACGCCACGCTGCGCCCGCCGAGCACGTCCATGGCGTAATGCGCGCCGACCACGATGCGGTTGTTGCCGTATTCGGCCGCCCGCACGATCATCTGCTGGTAGCGCTCCGGCACCAGGATCGCGAGGAGCAGGGACTCGGTGTAGCCGTAGGTGGTGTGGCCGCTCGGATAGGACGGGCTGTCCGTCAGGTTCTGGCTCGGCCCGCGCAGCCAGTCGAGGCTGTGCGACGGATGCCCGAAATAGTCCGAGCCGCGATACGCGACGAGGATCGGGTCGGTCTGGAACGGCCGCGAATTGCCGAAGGCGTCGGCGCCGATGCTGCCGGCGAGGCGGCCATAGGCCTTGCCGAACACGTCGGTGGTGCCGCCTGTCGCGGTGAGGATCGCCGCGGCCGCCAGCGAGACCGGCTCCTTGCCGTCGGTGGTGGCGTTGGCGAAGAAGTATTTGCCGGCGTTCGAATCCGACTTGGCGACGTTGTTGGTGTAGCCGATCAGGTCGGCCAGGGCCTTCGAAACGCTCGAAAAGTCCTTGTAGGTCTCGTAGCGGGCCTTGGCCTGGTAGGCGCCGCCGAGGCTCGTCCCCAACCCGTCGGCGAGTTCCGTGGCGTTGCCGTCGGTGATGAAGGCGTCGCGCAGGGCGAGTTGCCGCTGCTCGGCGAAGGGCAGGAGGGTCGGCTGCCCGAGTGCGCCGGTCTGGATGCCGCCGGTCACGCTCAGGTTCGCGTCGAGCGCCGCCTGACCTTCGGGCGTCTTCAGGAGAAGGCCGACCGGGGCGAGCCCCTTCAGGGCGGTGATGTTCGCCGCCGACTGCGCCTCTACGCGCAGCGGGACCAGGGCCGTCAGGAGCGCGAGCCCGATTGCCGTGCGGTGGCCCATGGAACTCTCCCGTCGTGGTGCCGGCCACAGCGAGGCGGCCGATTCACCGCCCTGCTCTCACCGCATGCGGTGAAAGAGATATGACAGGAGCGCCGGAATTCGAAACCGGCGGTGCACTTCGCCGGGGGCTCGCGATCTTCGGCTGATCCTATTGCCCTCTCGTGCGTTGAACACGCCGAAGAGCGACATCACCCGAGGGTATCCCAATGAACCACGACGCACTGAAACGCGAGACTGACGCCGCCCTGGCAGCGGAAGCGCGGGCGCATCGGCCCTCGCTGCGCTCGGACGGATCCGTCAGCGACGGGGTCCGGCACGAACAAGCCCGCGTCTTCCGCATGAACGGCGGCATCGAAAAGGTCGGCGATCGCGCCGGCCAGACCCGCTCGGTCGGCTTGCGCCAGGGCTGAGGTTTTCGGCAGCCCGCCGACACTTCGGCAAAAGTCTGCGTTGAACAGGTGGCGGCGGCAAGCCGCCGCCTACCCCGCCGTCAGCGCCGCGACGATCGCCTCCAAAGCCGCGTCGGCCCCGGCCCCGTTCGGACCACCGGCCTGAGCCATGTCGCGGCGGCCGCCGCCGCCCTTGCCGCCGAGATGGCCGGCACCGGCGCGGACGAGGCCGACGGCGTCGTAGCGTTCGGCAAGATCCTCGGTGACGCCCACGACCAGCCCGGCCTTGCCGTCGGCCGCGACGCCGACGATGGCGACGATGCCGGAGCCGAGCCGGGTCTTGCCCTCGTCGGCGAGGCTCTTGAGATCGCGCATCTCGACGCCCTCGACTACACGCGCCATCAGCTTTACGCCGGAAATCTCGCGGGTGCCGTCGTCGCTGCCGCCAGCCGTCCCTCCACCGCCGCTCATCGCGAGCTTCTTGCGGGTGTCGGTGAGTTCGCGCTCCAGGCGGCGGCGGTCCTCGACGAGGGCGGCGATGCGGTCGGTGACGTCGGCGACGGGCGCCTTGAGCAGGCCGGCGAGCTGGCTCAGCGTCCGGCTCTCGTCGGCACGGTGCCGCCGGGCGCCGTGTCCGGTCATCGCCTCGATGCGGCGGACGCCCGCGCCGACAGCGCTCTCGCCGAGCACGGTGATCTGGCCGATATCGCCGGTGCGGCCGACATGCGTGCCGCCGCAGAGCTCGATCGAGAAGTCGGCGAGGCGGCCGCCCTCGACCTCCGTGCCTGCGTCGTCGACCGGCTTGCCCATGGAGACGACGCGAACCTCGTCGCCGTATTTCTCGCCGAACAGAGCGCGCGCGCCGGATTCGATCGCCTCGTCCACCGCCATCAGCCGGGTGACGACGCTCTGGTTCTGGAGGAGCACCGCGTTGGCGATCTCCTCGACCTTGCGAAGCTCGTCGGCCTCGATGGGCTTGGGGTGGCTGATGTCGAAGCGCAGGCGGTCGGGCGAGACCAGTGAGCCCTTCTGCGCAACGTGGTCGCCGAGCACCTGGCGCAGGGCCTCGTGCAGCAGGTGGGTCGCCGAATGGTTGGCGCGGATCGCCGAACGGCGGCCGTGATCGACCTTCAGCTCAACCGCAGCGCCGAGGGCGAGCGTGCCGTCCACGACCTCGACATGGTGCACGAACAGGTCGCCGAGTTTTTTCTCTGTCGCCCTCACCCTGGCGCTCAGACCGGTGCCGGTGAGCGTGCCGGTGTCGCCGACCTGACCGCCGGATTCGCCATAGAACGGCGTCTGGTTGAGCACCGCGAGCCCGCTCTCGCCGGCCGACAAAGTCTCGACCTCGGCGCCGTCGCGCAGCAGCGCGCCGACGACGGCCTCGGCCTGCTCGCTGTCGTAGCCCAAAAATTCGGTGGCGCCGGTGCGCTCGCGGACGGCGTACCAGACCGTCTCGGTCGCCGCCTCGCCCGAGCCCTGCCACGCGGCGCGGGCCGCCTGCTTCTGGCGCAGCATCGCCGCGTCGAAGGTGGCCGTGTCCACGCCGATGCCGCGGGCCTTCAGGGCGTCCTGCGTCAGGTCGAGGGGAAAGCCGTAGGTGTCGTAGAGGGTGAAGGCGGTCTCGCCGGAGAGGTTCTGGCCGGAGCGGAGATCGCGCGTCTCGGTGTCGAGGATGGTCAGACCGCGCTCCAGCGTGCGGCGGAAGCGGGTCTCCTCCAGCCGCAACGTCTCGGAGATCAGCGGCTCGGCCCGGATCAGCTCCGAGAAGGCCTGGCCCATCTCGCGGACCAGCGTCGGCACAAGGCGGAACATCGTCGGCTCGCGGGCGCCCAGCAATTCGAGGTGCCGCATGGCGCGGCGCATGATCCGGCGCAGCACGTAGCCGCGGCCCTCGTTCGAGGGCAGCACGCCGTCGGCGATCAGGAACGAGACCGAGCGCAGGTGGTCGGCGACCACCTTGTAGGAGGCGACGGTGGCCGGCTCCGGCGGCTTACCCACCACGTGGGCGACCGCGTCGATCAGTGCGCGAAAGAGGTCGGTCTCGTAGATGTTCGGCACGCCCTGGAGGATCGCGGCCATGCGCTCGAGGCCCATGCCGGTATCGATCGAGGGCCGCGGCAGGTCGCGACGGTCGCCCGGCGCGATCTGGTCGTACTGCATGAAGACGAGGTTCCAGAACTCGAGGAACCGGTCGCCGTCCTCGTCCGGGGAGCCGGGCGGGCCGCCCGCGAAGCTCTCGCCCCGGTCGATGAAGATCTCCGAGCAGGGGCCGCAGGGGCCGGTATCGCCCATCTGCCAGAAATTGTCGGACGTCCCGATCCGGATGATTTTCTGGTCCGAGAAACCTGCAATCTTCTTCCAGAGCGATGCCGCCTCGTCGTCGTCCGCATAGACGGTGACGAGCAGGTTGTCGGGCTTCAGCCCGAACTCCTTGGTGATCAGCGTCCAGGCCAGTTCGATCGCCTGCGGCTTGAAATAGTCGCCGAAGGAGAAGTTGCCGAGCATCTCGAAGAAGGTCAGGTGGCGCGCGGTGTAGCCGACATTGTCGAGGTCGTTGTGCTTGCCGCCCGCCCGCACGCACTTCTGCGACGAGGTCGCCTTCACGTACGGGCGCTTCTCGACACCCGTGAAGACGTTTTTGAACTGCACCATGCCGGCATTGGTGAACATCAGCGTCGGGTCGTTCTTCGGCACCAGCGAAGACGACGGCACGGCCGTGTGGCCGGCCTTCGAAAAATAGTCGAGGAAGGTCGACCGGATCTCGTTGACGCCGCTCATCGTGGATCGCTCGGGGGTCTGGAATCGCGTCCTGGGTCGGCCGAGCGCGCGTCACGCCCCGGCCATGCTCGCGTCCTCATAAGGAGGCGCGGACCCCGAGTCACGAGTGGTGTGCGGCTGGGGCTGCTTGTCGCCGGTGGCGGGCGCGTCTACCCCGCCGGGGCATGATGCGGTGAGGCGGGATCCGGGGGACCGGAACCGCCAGGCGCCGTCGACGACCTGAACCTCGCGTGGTTTCACGTGAAACCACGGCCTGCCCAGCCGCGCATAGAGGGCGAGATCGGACCGAATGCCTGCGGAAGCGACGTCAGCCGCCCCGGTGCCCCTCGGTTCCGGCCTCAGCTCGGAGGTATTCCTGCACGGCGCCGACCGGGTGCTGAAGCTCTACCGCGAACCGTCGGAGCCGGCCGCGATCGAGAACGAGTTCCGCGCGAGCGCGCTGGCTCACGAGCGCGGCCTGCCCGTGCCGCGGCCGATCGCGCTGCTGAAGCGGGACGGGCGCACCGGCATCCTGTTCGAGCGCCTGCACGGCCCGACCATGCTGCGCCGCTACGCGAAAAATCCCCTCGGCATGATGCTGGCGCTGCGCCGGCTCGCCGCGATCCAGCACGCGATCCACGCCCTGCCCGCCCCCGACCTGCCGGCGCAAACCGACCGCATCGCCCACGACATCGGCTGGGCCCGGGTCCCGGAGGCGACGCGGGACGCGGCTTTGGCCGTGCTCGATCGTCTGCCGCGGGGCGACGCGTTCTGCCACAACGACATCCACCCCGGGAACGTGCTGTGCACCCCCGGCGGCCTCGCCATCATCGACTGGCAGAAGGCCGGCACCGGATGCCCGGCCGCCGACGTCGCCCGCACCGAGCTGATGATCCGCTACGGCCGCCTCCCGAAAGCCGGCGAGGGCAACGCCGACCGGATCCGGGGCATCGCCGCCGACTGGTACGTCCGCTGCTACCGCCGGCTCGGCGGCGTCAGCCGCGCCGAGATCCGCGCCTGGCACCTGCCGCTGATGGTCGCCCGGCTCTGCGCGCGGCGCACCGACAAGGACGCGCAGATCCTGGGCGTGGTCGACCGGCTGCTGAGCGCGCGGCAGGGCGCCTGAACCTCGCGTCCGGCCTCACACCTTCGGGCGAGCCGCCAGGATGTCGCGGATCTCCGCGAGGATCCTCACGTCGGCCGGCACCTCGGCGACGGGCTCGGGCTTGGCCTCTTCCCGGGTCTTCAGCTTGTTCACGGCGCGGATCACCATGAACAGCACGAAGGCGACGATGGCGAAGTTGACGGCCAGCGTCAGGAACTGGCCGTAGCCAACCACGGCGCCGAGCTTCTTGGCGTCGGCGTAGGCGAGGCCGGGCGTCACCTTCGAGGACAGGGCGAGATAGTAGTTCGAGAAGTCGAGGCCGCCGGTCACCGCGCCGATCACCGGCATGATCACGTCCTGGACCAGCGAGGTCACGATGGCGCCGAAGGCCGCGCCGATGATCACGCCGACGGCGAGATCGACGACGTTGCCGCGCAGGGCGAACTTCTTGAATTCTTCCAACATTCGTCGTCTCCTCGAATTTCGGGCGCGCTCCACCGAAGTGGATACCGGTTCGGCGTAACAGCGTGGCCACGCTATTGCAGGATACGGGCCTGCCAAGGCGGCTGCCGGGACTGTCCACGGCCGATTGCCCGGTTTTCAACCGCCGGACCCGGCCCTCGTGCATGTGGAGGCGCAATGTCGGACTGGAACGCGTCCCAGTATTTGCGCTTTGCCACCGAGCGCACCCGGCCGGCGGCCGATCTGCTGGCCCGCGTGCCGCTCGACCGAGCCTCCGACATCCTCGATCTCGGCTGCGGCCCCGGCAACGGCACGGCGCTGCTGGCCGCGCGGTTTCCCAAGGCCCGGATCCTCGGAGTCGACAGCGCGCCCGACATGCTGGCCCAGGCCCGCCGGGCGCTCCCCCGCATCAGCTTCGTCCAGGCAGATCTGCGCGATCTCGCGCCGCATGATCCGCAGGACCTGATCTTCGCGAACGCCGTGCTGCAATGGCTGCCCGACCACGCGACCCTGATCCCGCGCCTCGCCCGCCTGCTGAAACCCGACGGCTGCCTCGCGTTCCAGGTGCCGGACAACCTCGACGAGCCCTCGCACGCCCTGATGCGCGCGGTCGCGGCCGACGGCCCGTGGAGCGCCCTGATCGGGGATGCCGGGGCATCGCGTAGCCGGATCCCGCCGGCCGGCGACTACTACGACTGGCTGCGGGCGGCGGATTGCAGCGTCGACATCTGGGCGACGACCTATGTCCACCCTCTGCCCGACGCCGCCGCGATCGTGACCTGGCTGCAGGCGACGGGGCTGCGGCCCTTCCTGGCGCCGCTGGACCACGACATGCGCGTCGCGTTCCTCGCAGCCTACGCGGCGGCGCTGGAGAGCGCCTATCCGCGCCGAGGCGACGGGCGGGTGCTGCTGCGCTTCCCGCGGCTGTTCGTCGTCGCGCGGCGCGCCTGAGGCTCAGGCTGCCGTCTCGTGCGCCTCGTCAGGCGCCGGCAGGGCGGGCTCCTGCTTCTGCCGCCGGCGATATTGCACCGCGCCGACGGGCAGGGCGGCGAGGTAGGCGACGGCGAGGGTTACCATCGTCTCGAAGGGGAAGCTGATCACGAGGCCGAAGACGACGACGATCACCAGGAAGATCGGCAGCACGAATTCGCGCGGCACCCGCTTGCCCCAGGTCTTGCCGGAGAAGGTCGGGACGGTGGAGACGACGAGCAGCGCGATGCCGAGGACGTAGGCGAGCACCAGCGGTGCGGCCCAGCTCTCGAAGGTCAGGCCGAGGAAGTGCAGGTAGAGCGGCAGCATCGCCGTCAGCGCGCCGGCCGGCGCCGGCATGCCGACGAAGAAGTCCTTCTTCCATTCGGGCCGGCTCGGGTCGTCGAGCATGGCGTTGAAGCGCGCCAGCCTGAGCGCCATGGCGATGGCGAAGACCAGCGCCACGATCCAGCCGACCGAGCGCAGGGGATTGAGGGCGAAGCCGTAGAGGATCAGCGCCGGGGCGCAGCCGAAATTGACGAAGTCGGCCAGCGAATCGAGTTCGGCCCCGAAGCGCGAGGTGCCCTTGAGCAGCCGCGCCACCCGCCCGTCGATGCCGTCGAGCACGGCGGCCACCACCACCGCGATCACCGCCGGCTCGAACTTGCCCTCGAAGGCGAGCCGGATCGCGGTCAGCCCGAGGCAGAGCGCGAGCAGGGTGATCATGTTCGGCGCGATCATCCGGAACGGCACCGGCCGGAAGCGGCGGCGGCGCGGCTCGTTCGCGTCGGGCTCGAAGGGCGGAAACAGATCGTCCATTCAGGGCCTGTTTTTCGCGCGAGGTGGAGGCGGGAGCGAGCGCTCAGATACGGCGGAATGCCCGCTCGGGGCCACCCCCGAGATCGGCGAGCACGGTCTCGCCGGCCACCGACTTCTGGCCCAAGCCGACGAGGACCCGCGCCGTCGTCGGCAGGTAGACGTCGACCCGCGAGCCGAAGCGGATCAGGCCGAATCGCTCGCCGGTCTGCAGCGTGTCCCCCGCCGAGACGAAGCCGACGATGCGCCGCGCCACGAGGCCGGCGATCTGCACCACGCCGACGCGGAGCGGCAGGCCCTTGTGAGTGGTCTCGATGACGAGGCCGTTGCGCTCGTTGTCGTCGCTGGCCTTGTCGAGTTCGGCGTTGAGGAACAAGCCCGGCGTGTAGTGGATCTGGCCGATCTTACCCGCCACCGGCACCCGGTTCACGTGGCAGTCGAACACGTTCATGAACACCGAGATCCGCAGCATCGGCTCGTGCGAGAGGTCGAGCTCGGGCGGCGGCAGCACGGTGGAGATCAAGTTCACGCGCCCGTCCGCCGGGGCGATCACGAGGCCGTCCACCGTCGGCACCACCCGCTCCGGATCGCGGAAGAAATAGCAAACCCACAGCGTCAGGATCAGGAAGATCCAGAAGAAGGCCTGGGCGAAGTAGCCGAGCAGCACGGTGAGCACGATGCCGATCAGGATGAAGGGATAGCCCTCCTTGTGGATCGGCACGAGGCTCCGGCGGATCGTCTCGAAGAGGTCGGTCATGGGGCCCTGACATGGTCTCGCGGCGAGCGCCGCGATGGCAGGCACCCGGGCGAACGTCAACCGTGGGGCATTTTCGATGGTGTCAGCCGTGAAGCCTCGACCCGGCTCTGGACAGCATCCGGCTGTTGCCGCGTTCCGCTTCACGCGTCAGGATCGCGCCTCGACGTCCGGCGAGAACGCGCAATGTCCTGGCACCTGCACTGGCTTGAAGCGTCCGGCGATCTGCGCCCCTGGCGCGATACGATCACCGCTGAGGTTGAGATCGCCCGGAAGGCCGTCGCGGGCGTGCTGCCCGTGCCCCCGCTCGATATCCTCATCGAGCGTCTCACCGGTGCGACGATCCCCGAAACCGGCACGACGGGGCGCGCCTACCGGCCGGGGCTGTTCGCGCTCACGCTCGATCCGGACAACACCAACTTCGCGGGATCTCTGAGGAACGGCGACCTTCGCCGGACGGTGGCGCACGAGGCGCACCATTGCCTGCGCATGGCCGGGCCCGGCTACGGCTGGACCCTTGGCGAGGCGCTGGTCAGCGAGGGGTTGGCGGGACGGTTCGTGAGCCATCTGTTCGGCACGCCGCCCGAGCCCTGGGAATGCGCCGTAACCGACGCGGTGCTCGAGGCCAACCGTCCCGACAACGCCACGCTCGTGGCGAACGGCCACGATCACGGTGCTTGGTTCTTCGGGGCAGGCGGGCGCTATCCTCGTTGGCTCGGCTATACGCTCGGCTACCGGATCGTCGGCGATTGGCTGATGGCGAATCCGGGCGTCGACGGCCGCGCCTGGGTCGATGTCGCGGCGCACGACGTGCTCAGGGCAGCCCGCGGCCGTACGCTGTCCGCCGGCTGATCAGGGCGCGTTGCCGAGTTCCGTCCTGGCGCGGCCGATGGCGTCCATGCAGGCCTTGGCGTCGCCCTTGCCGTCGGCGGTGCGCGCCTCGTCGAGGGCGACCTTGGCGGCCTGCGCCTTGTCGGCGCCCTTGCCGGCGTCGGCCGACTTGTCCGGGGGCGTGTTCGAGGCTTCGCCCGATGCCCCGGTCTTGCCCTGGCCGCCGCGCGCCGCCGCGTCGGCC
>NZ_VRVE01000088.1:0-16277 GCF_008040035.1 Methylobacterium sp. WL9 | reverse complement strand
GCCCGCGCCGCGGCAGGGGCGGCGGGGCGCGACGCGTCCCGAACGCTTCCGCTGCGCCGGCAAGCTGCCCGAGCGGCGCGGTCAGGGCGCGGGTCGCCCAGACCGTCAGCAGGGTCAGGGTCGTCGCCATGAACAGGAGCGTGAAGACGATGACGCCGCGCTTCGGCGGCCCCAGCGTGTCGTCCGGCAGGGTGGCACGTAGCCCCGCGCCGGCGGGCGTGCGCAGGCCGAGATGCAGCACGGGCGGATCTTCGCTGCTCGAATCCGGACCGAGATCCGCCAGCGCCAGATCGCGGCCGAAGGCGTCGCGCAGGCGCTCGATGATCGGGTGCTCGCGCAGGCGCTCGCTCTCGACCGGCGGCGGCGTGCCGTCCCAGGCGCCGAGATGCAGCGTCGGCAGGCTGCGCTTCGCGGCCGTCAAGATCGCGTCGCGCCCCTCCGGCGCGGTGTCGTCGAGCATGCGCGCGATGACGGCGAGACGGTTGGCGGCGACGCCCGGCCGTCCCTCCGCGCGCCAGGGCTCGCGCAGGGCGAAGAGCGCGAGGGCGGCGACGGCATGCGTCGCAACGATCGCCGCGACGACGAGGAGCGCGATCTGTCCGGCGACGCTTTTCGGCCGCGGCCAGTAGCGGCGCAGGCCGCGCGCCGGGGCGGCCGTCGTCGTGGCGACCGGCGGCGAACCCGTGGTGCTGGTGCTCATGAGCGGGTCACCTCCGGCGCGAACAGGTAGCCGCCCGAGCGGATCGTCCGGATGATTTCGGGGCTGCGGGCGTCGCGCTCGATCTTCTGCCGGATGCGGCTCACCAGCACGTCGATGCTGCGCTCGAACGGCCCGGCGCTGCGCCCCTGCGTCAGGTCGAGGAGCTGGTCGCGGGACAGCACCCGCCCCGGCCGAAGGCAGAGCGCGTGCAGCAGGTCGAACTCGGCGCCGGTGATGGCGATGCGCGCGCCTTCCGGGCTCAGGACCTGCCGCAGGCCCGTGTCGAGGGTCCAGCCGTGGAAGTGCAGGCGACGCGCCTCCTCCGCCTCGGGCTTTTCGGCGCCGGCACCGCGCCGCAGGATGGCGCGGATGCGGGCGAGCAGCTCGCGCGGGTTGAAGGGCTTGGCGAGGTAGTCGTCGGCCCCGGTCTCCAAGCCGATGATCCGGTCGATCTCCTCGGATTTCGCCGTGAGCATCAGGATCGGGATGGCGGAGGCCGACCGCAGGCGGCGGCACAGGCTGAGCCCGTCCTCCCCCGGCAGCATCAGGTCGAGCACGACGAGGTCGATGCGGGACTCGGCCAGAAGCCGGTCCATCTCGCGCCCGTCCGCCGCGAGGCTCACCCGGCACTCGTTACCCCTGAGATAGCGCGCGACGAGGGCGCTGATCTCGCGATCGTCCTCGACGACGAGGATATGCGGGGTGGCCGTGATGGCGGGCGTCGTCATGTCGGGCGTCGGTGTCTCCGGACGGTATTATGCGCGCTCATCCCGCCGGTTCGTAGATGAGGGCAACACAAACTTTGTAACGCGATGTTTCGCGGAGCCGCCGGGCAAAGATCTTCGCAATCCCCTGAAACCCGCAACGAACCGGCGAAGGGCGATTGCCGGGACTCCCGCGGATTCCTATGTCGGTACATCGCTGATTCGCAGCGTGCTGCAGATCACTGCGGCCGCCAGATCCGAGAGACGACGATGCAGAGCTCGAACCGCCTTTTCGACGACGTCGCCCGGATCTTCACCGACGCGGCCGGCGCCGCGCAGGGTGTCCGGCGCGAGGCCGAGACGCTGTTCAAGGCGCAGGTCGAGCGCCTGATCCGCGACATGGACATCGCCACCCGCGAAGAGGTCGACGTGCTGCGCGACCTCGTCACCGCCTTGCGCAGCCGGAACGACGCGCTGGAGGCCCGCGTCACGGCGCTGGAGTCGCAGCTCGGCCCCGATGTGAGTCGCGCCGGCAACACCGAATCCGTCTGAGCGATTTTGCACAGCAAGGAACGGTGGACAGCGGGGTTGCCCACCATTCATCCCGTCTCGACGCTTTGAACGACGCGGGGAACGCAGGCTATAAACGGTCAGGCACTGATTCGCGCCCGACACAACAACACCTCGAACGCTGGAACTGATGATCTCCGGATGAATCCGCGCCCCGGCGCAGATCTCGTCTTGCCGGTCGCTCGGCTTCGACGCCGCCTTTGCTTTACCGTCGAACCGTTCATCGGTCATGAACGGCTCGACAATTTGGATGGCCATGACCCAGCTGCACATCATCGAGGATTTCGACCGCCCGGAGCATCCGCTCGACGTGGTGGAGAGGCTTGCGTCCCTGCGAGACTGGATCTTCGACCGGGCCGAGACGGACGAGATGTCCGTCACCGTCGAGGGAAAGTGGACCGAGTATCACGTCGCCTTCACCTGGATCGAGGACGTCGAGGCGCTGCACGTCGCCTGCGCCTTCGATCTCAAGGTGCCGGAGCGCCGCCGCCTCGAGATGACCAAGCTGATCGGGATGCTCAACGAGCAGCTCTGGATCGGCCATTTCGACCTGTGGTCGAGCGACCACGTGGTGATGTTCCGCCACTCGCTGCTGCTCACCGGCGGCGTCGCCCCGACCCAGCCGCAATGCGCCATGCTGATGAAGACGGCGGCCGAGGCCTGCGAGCGCTACTATCAGGCCTTCCAGTTCGTGCTCTGGGCCGGCAAGCCGGCCCGCGAGGCCCTCGACGCCGTGCTGTTCGAGACCGAAGGCGAGGCCTGAGCCGGCCGTGACGGACACACCGAAGGGATCCCTGCCGGCCTCGCTGACCCTGGTGGGCGCCGGCAAGATGGGCGGCGCGCTCCTGCGGGGTTGGCTCGACGGCGGGCTCGACCCGGCCACCACCACGGTCATCGATCCGCAGGTCGGGCCGGAGATCTCCGCGCTCTGCTCGGAGCGGGGCGTGACGCTCAATCCCGAACGGACCTCGGCCGCGCAGACACTGGTCCTGGCGATGAAGCCGCAGGGGCTGGACGACGCCGCGACGACGTTGGCACCCCTGGTCGGCCCCGGCACCCTCGTCGTCTCGATCCTCGCGGGTAAGACGCTGGCGAACCTCGCGGCGCGACTTCCGCGGGCGGGCGCGTTCGTGCGCACCATGCCGAACCTGCCCGCGAGCATCGGGCGCGGCGCCACCGGAGCCGTCGCGAGCACCGGTATCAAGGCCGAGCAGCGGGCGCAGGCCGATGCCCTTCTCGCCTGCTCCGGTCTCGTCGAATGGCTCGACGACGAGGCGCTGATCGACGCCGTCACAGCCGTTTCGGGCTCGGGGCCGGCCTATGCCTTCCTGCTGGCCGAAGCCTTGGCCGAGGCCGGCACCAAGGCCGGCCTGCCTCCAGAGATGGCTGCCCGCCTCGCCCGTGCCACCGTGGCCGGAGCCGGAGCCCTGCTCGACGCCAGCCCGATCGAGGCTGGCGAACTCCGCCGCAACGTCACATCCCCCGGCGGCACCACCGCGGCCGCGCTCGGCGTGCTGATGCGGGAGGGTGGCCTGCCCGATCTCCTGACCGAGGCGGTCGAGGCAGCAAGACGACGTGCGGGCGAACTCGCCGGCTGACCGCGACGACGACGCGCGCCGGCTTGGCTGCACTGCAGCCGATCGCTCCCTACATGGGGTGGCAACGTCCCGAACGGAGCGCGATCATGGCAACCTCACCCGATCCGAAGCCGAAGGCCAAGGCGAAGCCCAATCCCCGCGAGGCCGTGGTGGAGGCGCTGATGCGGCTCGCCGCCGAGCAGCCCTGGAACGACATCGAGATCGGCGACATCGCCCGCGAAGCCGGGATCAGCCTCGCCGAATTCCGCGACATGTTTCCCTCGAAGGGTGCCGTGCTCGGCGGGTTGTCGCGCCTGATCGACACGAAGGTGCTCGAGGGCGATTCCTCCGACCTCGCCGAGGAGCCGAGCCGCGAGCGCCTGTTCGACGTACTGATGCGCCGCCTCGACGCCATGGCGCCCTATAAGACCGCGCTGCGGCGCATCTCTTACGCGATGCGTGGCGACGTGCTCTCGATGCTCGCCCTGAACGGCGTCGCTCTAAACTCGCACCGCTTCATGCTTGCCGCCGCCGGCATCGACACCGAGGGGCCGCTCGGCCGGCTCAAGCTGCAGGGCACGGTGATCGCCTTCGCCCGGACCGTGCAGGTCTGGCTCGACGACGACGATCCGGCCCATGCCCGGACCATGGCGCGCCTCGACAAGGAGATCCGCCAGGGCGAGCGCTTCATGGAGCGCGCCGAGGACGCCCGTCGCCTCACCGCGCCGTTGCGCGCCATCGGCCGCTCTCTGATGGAGCGCCGCAGCGGGCGCGAGCGCCGACGCGATGCGGACGACGAGAAGCCGCTGGACGGCGATGCGGCGCCGGCGGTTTGATCCCGTTTCCGTTCGATCCGCTCAGGATGCGCGCATCCCCTCTCCCCGCAAGCGGGGAGAGGGACAATGCGCACGACCGAACCGATCACCCGGAAACGGTCCGATGCACCGCCCTATTGCGCCTGGGCCGAGCGGGTGCCGCGACGGCGGCCGGGCGCGGCGGCGGCCGGATCCATCACCATCCGGCAGGCGGGGCTGAGATTGGCCTTCTGGCTTTTCAGGCAGGCCGTGATCGCCCCGACATTCGGGATGTTGGAGGCACAGAGCCGCCAGACGTCCGGCTCGCAGGCCGTGCGCGCGTCGGCGGTCTGAGCCAGAGCCGCGGAACTACCTGCGCACAGAAGAAAAGCAGCGAGGAGCGATGTCCGTGTCATGAGCGTCGAGCCTTCCCGTCTACGTATTTTATACGGTCAAGCTCGGGCGCAAATGGTTAACAAAAGGTTAACGACGCCGCTCGTCCTTTAGGCCGCGTTAGGACTTCCGCTCGCTGTTGCAACAGTGCCGCGCGCTTCGCGGCAAGGCCCTCTCAATGGCAACCGCATCCGCTGCCGCAGCTCCCGCCCGAGGTCTTGGGAGCGCCGACGGACGCGCTTGCCGCCCGGTCTCGTGTCAGGCCGCGCTCTTCCAACTCGCCGAGATAGGTTTTCCAACGGTTCCGGTACTCGCGGCCGAGATCGTAAAGATATCCCCAGCCGAAGATGCCGGTGTCGTGCATGTCGTCGAAGGCGAGCTTCACGGCGTAATTGCCGATCGGCTCGACCGCGAGGATCGCCACTTCGCGTTTGCCGCCGATGATCTTGCGCTCCATCGGCGAGTGGCCCTGCACCTCGGCCGAGGGGCTCGAGACGCGCAGATATTCGGCCGGCAGGTCGAAGCGGCCGCCATCTTCGAACGCCACCCGCAGGATGCGCTTGTCGCCGAGCAGACGGATCTCGGTAGGCCAACGTTCGCTCATGTGGTCCTCACGCCGCGGCGATGCGCCCCTCGTGCTTGCCCGAAAAGGCCGTAGCGCTCATATGGATACGGATGCTGGATCTGTCAGCCGATAAAGCCATCCGAACCGATTCCGAGTCGAGTCCCGAGACGCGCATGTGGGGTGTTCGCGACGATGCCCCGGTGGCCGCGCGCCCGGCGCCGCTCGTGGATCCGTTCGGTCGCGCGATCACCTACCTCCGCATCTCGGTGACGGATCGCTGCGATTTCCGCTGCGCCTACTGCATGTCGGAGGAGATGCAGTTTCTGCCGAAGCGCGACCTGCTGAGCCTCGAAGAGCTCGACCGGCTCTGCGGCGTGTTCGTGGAGCGCGGCGTGCGCAAGCTGCGCATCACCGGCGGCGAGCCGTTGGTGCGCCGTGACATCATGCAGCTGTTTCGCCGGCTCTCGCGCCATCTCGGTAGCGGCGCCCTCGACGAGCTGACGCTGACGACGAACGGTTCGCAACTTGCCCGTTTCGCGCCTGAACTCGCCGATCTCGGCATCCGGCGCGTGAACGTCTCGCTGGACACCCTCGACCCACAGAAGTTCAAGGCGATCACCCGACGCGGCGACCTCTCCGTAGTGCTCGCCGGGATCGAGGCGGCGCGCAACGCCGGCATCAAGGTCAAGATTAACGCCGTGGCGCTGAAGGGCGTCAACGAACACGAGCTCCCCGACATGATCCGCTGGGCGCACGGGCTCGATATGGACATGACGCTGATCGAGGTGATGCCGCTCGGCGAGATCGAAGGCGACCGAACCGACCAGTTCCTGCCGCTCTCCGTCGCCCGCGAGGGACTGGCGGAGCACTTCACGCTGACGCCGCTCGCCCACCGCACCGGCGGCCCGGCCCGCTACGTGAAGGTGGAGGAGACCGGCGGCCAGCTCGGCTTCATCACGCCTCTGACCCATAATTTCTGCGAGGGCTGCAACCGGGTGCGCCTGACCTGTACCGGCCAGCTCTACCTCTGCCTCGGCCAGGAGGATTCCGCGGATCTGCGCGCGCCGCTGCGCGCCTCCAGCGACGACGGCCCGGTGCGGCAGGCGGTGATCGACGCCATCGCCCGCAAGCCCAAGGGCCACGACTTCGTCATCGAGCGGGCGCGGCCGGCGGCCTCGCCGCGGCACATGAGCGTCACCGGCGGCTGAGCGGGCGGCGATGGCTGAACGCGAGCCGCGGGGCCTGACGCTCACCTTCACCGAAGCCGAACTCGACGTCGTCATCGCCGCGCTCTCTCGTCTTGCCCGTGAGGCAGACTGGGACGAGGAGTTCGACGACGCGGCCGGCACTCTTGCCGCGACAATGGTCGACCGGATCGCGTCCGAGCTCCCCGCCGCACCTGCAGGCCCGGCACCAAGGGCTCGGAAGGGCGACGGACCGCATCACGGCACGATCCGAAAGGCGATCCACACCGAGACGAAGCTCGCCCTCAGTTATGTCGATCGCAAGGGGGCGGAGAGCCGTCGCATCATCTGGCCCCTCGAACTCGGCTTCGCCGGGGCTGGCGAGATGATCGGAGCCTGGTGCGAGAGCCGGCGCGATTTCCGCCATTTCCGGCTCGATCGCATCGTCACCCTCGAAGACACGGGCGAACGCTACCCGCAGCGCCGACAGATCCTGCTGGCGCAGTTGAAGGCCGGGGAGATGGAGCAGGGGTTCTGAGGGGGCTCATGTGGTTTTCGTCTGATCGCCTCGGAGCCACCTCGTTCTTGCGAGCACATCAATCGAGCGAGTGCCGTCATCGCCGGTCAGAATTCGACTGGCTTGAGCGGGAGATCGGCGACGGGATCGAGCCCATCCTCCTCGTCAAACGACGGCAGACTGGCGAGGACGTCGAAAAGCGACCGCTTGGGGACGGGCTCGATGATCAGCCGATCGCCGTCCCTGGTGATCGTCGCGTGGGTGCCCGGCAATTCCATGCAGTGTGGGATGCGGACCACCTGCATCCTGCCGACTCTGAAGAGGCGGACGCGCTGTTTCATGGCCGAACCCTCGCTTTCCGCTGCCTCAACCTAAGCCCTGTCGACGTCTCGGCAAATGGCATCGCGCCGTTTGACGACCTCGCGCCCCACTCCTAGACCCACCCACATTCTGCATTCACTCGGAGCCGACCCATGGCCAACGTCGCATTCCTCGGCCTCGGCGTGATGGGCTCGCCGATGGCGGGGCATCTGGCCAGGAAGGGCCACGACGTCACCGTCTTCAACCGCACCCGCGCCAAGGCCGAGGCCTGGGTGGACGCCAATGGCGGAGCCTCAGCCGCGACGCCGCGTGAGGCTGCGACCGACAAAACGATCGTGTTCGCCTGCGTCGGCAACGACGACGATCTGCGCAGCGTCGTGCTGGGCGACGATGGCGCATTCGCCGGCATGGCCAAGGGGGCCGTCTTCGTCGACCACACCACCTCCTCGGCCGAGGTGGCGCGGGAACTCTCCGCGGCCGCGGAGGCGGCGGGCTTGCGCTTCATCGACGCCCCGGTCTCCGGCGGACAGGCCGGTGCGGAGAGCGGCGCGCTCACCGTGATGTGCGGCGGCGATGCGGCGACCTATGCCGAGGTCGAGCCCGCGATCCTGTCCTACGCCAAGGCCTCCCGGCTGATGGGTCCGTCCGGCTCGGGGCAACTGACAAAGATGGTCAACCAGATCGCCATCGCGGGGGTCGTCCAGGGACTGTCGGAGGCGATCCATTTCGGCAAGCGGGCCGGGCTCGACATCGAGGCCGTGCTCGACGTGATCTCCAAGGGCGCCGCCGGCTCCTGGCAGATGGAGAACCGCGGCAGGACCATGAACGCCGAAAAGTTCGATTTCGGCTTCGCGGTCGAGTGGATGCGCAAGGATCTCGGCATCCTGCTCGCCGAAGGCCGCCGCAACGGCGCGCAACTGCCGGTGACGGCGCTCGTCGACCAATTCTATTCGGACGTCGAGGCCATGGGAGGCGGCCGCTGGGACACCTCGAGCCTCATCGCCCGGCTGCAGCGCTGAGGCGCTTTTTCGCGATCAGGTGTGCGGATTCCGGATCGGTCCAGATCCAGTCGTCGCCCATCTGGTGGCGGAACCACGTGTACTGCCGCTTGGCGTAGCGCCGGGTGTCGGCTTGACCGCGTGTGATCGCCTCGTCGCGAGACAACGCACCGTCGAGATGGGCGATCAGACCCGGCACACCGTGCGCCCGCATCACCGGCAGCATGGGGTCGAGCCGTCGCGCATGGAGCGCCGCGACTTCGTCGAGGGCCCCCTCCTCCATCATCGTCAGGAAGCGGGCATCGATGCGCCGGCGCAGTTCGTCCCGGTCGACGTCGATAAAGAACTTCAGCAACGGGCGTCCCGAAAGCGGCCCGGGGATGCGCCGCCCCTGGAATTCGGCGATCGGCCGGCCGGTCGCCTCGAACACTTCGATGGCTCGCATCACGCGCATCCGGTCCGACGGGCGTAGCGTCTCGGCGCCAGCGGGATCGAGCGCGGCAAGTTCGGCATGCAGCGCCTCGGTCTCACGGCCTTCGGCGCGGGCACGGACGGCCTCGCGGACCGCGTCCGGCACCGTCGGCATCTCGGACAGCCCTTCATCCAGTGCCCGGAAGTAGAGGCCGGTCCCGCCGACAAAGATCGGAAGGCGGCCTTCAGCCATGATCTCTTCTAGGATTTTCGATGTTTCACGTGAAACATTTCCTACCGAGAAGTTCACGGCACCGTCGATCGTCCCATAGAGACGGTGGGGCGCCTGCGCCTCGTCTTCGGGTGTCGGGCGCGCCGAGAGCCGGCGCAAGTCGGCATAGACCTGCATCGAATCCATGTTGACGATCGTGCCCGCGAAGGCGCGCGCCAGGGCGAGTGCCAGAGCCGACTTGCCCGAGGCGGTCGGCCCTGCGATGAGGATGGCCTGTGGCCGCCCGGCGTCCCTGTCCGTGACCGGCGACAACGGCTTATCTCCGTGATCCTGGCATGACCCTCGTCGCCACGCTGATAGCAAACCCGGACCGCCCCGCCATCACCGGCGCGGTGCTGACCGACGCGCGCGCTATCCTCGGGACGGAGCATCCGCCGCGCCTGCTACACCACGGCGTGGCGGCCGAATGCCTCGTCGACGCGCCGATCGGACAGGCACCGGATCTCACCGCACGCCTGCGCGATGCCTTTGCCGGCGAACCGATCGACGTTGCGGTGCTGCCGGCCGGGCCGCATCGGCGCAAGCGGCTTTTCCTCGCCGACATGGATTCCACCATGATCGAGCAGGAATGCATCGACGAGCTCGCAGGCGTGCTCGGCATCAAATCAGAGGTCGCCGCGATCACCGAGCGCGCCATGCGCGGCGAGGTCGCGTTCGAGCCGGCTCTGCGCCAGCGGGTCGCCCTGCTGAAAGGCCTGCCGGCCTCCGTCGCCGACGATCTCATCGCCACGCGGATCACCCTGATGCCCGGCGGCAGGACGCTCCTGGCGACGATGAAGGCGCACGGCGCCCGCACCTGCCTCGTCTCCGGCGGTTTTTCGGTGTTTACCGGCCCAATCGCGAAAACGCTCGGCTTCGACGAGACCCGAGCGAACCGGCTCGATCTCGTCGATGGACAGCTTTCGGGGACCGTCGCCGAGCCGATCGTGGGCGCCGAGGCGAAACGGGCGACACTGCTGGAATTGCGCGCGCGGCTTGGCTTGGCGATCGAGGACACCATGGCGGTGGGTGACGGCGCCAACGATCTCGCGATGCTCGCCGAGGCCGGCCTCGGCGTCGCCTTCCGCGCCAAGCCTGCCGTGGCGGCGGCGGCCCATGTCAGGATCGAGTACGGCGACCTGACGGCGCTGCTCTACCTGCAGGGTTTTTCGGCGGCGGAGTTCGTCGGCTAAATTTCTGATGTAACCGGCTCAGCTGTCATTCCGGGGCTCGCCGAAGGCGAGAACCCGGAATGACGAAAGCGCAAAAAGCTCAGTCGAGCCCGATCGCCACGAAGCGGACGTCGCCGCTGGCGCCGGCGACGAGGAGCAGCACGGACTTGCGCGACTCCTTCTTCAGGGCCTCCACGCGCTTGGTCACCTCGGCCGGCGTGCTGACGGCCTCCTGGCCGACCTCGACGATGACTTCGCCGGGGACGATGCGCTTGTCGGCAGCGGTCGAGTTCGGATCGACGCGGGTGACCACGACGCCCTTCACGGTATCCTTGATGCTGAACTTCCGGCGCAACTCGTCGGTCAGGCCGGACAGGTTGAGGCCGAGCGCCTGGCGGGCGGCGCTTTCGGGCTCCGGCTGCTTCGCATTGGCGAGTTGCGGCTTTTCGCCGTCCTCCAGACGCCCGAGCAGCACGGACTTCGTCTGTTCCTGACCCTTGCGGACGATGATCACCTCGACGGTCTTGCCGACGGGCGTCTGCGCGACGATGCGCGGAAGCTCGCTCGACGACTTCACGACGGTGCCGTTGAACTTGGTGATCACGTCGCCGACTTCGAGACCGGCGGGTTTGGCCGGGCCCTTCTCATCGACGCCCGCGATTAGCGCCCCCTTGGGGCCGCCCTTGAGGCCGAGCGCCTCGGCCGTGGCGTCGTCGACGTTCTGGATGCGCACGCCGAGCCAGCCGCGGCGGACTTCGCCGAACTCGCGCAGCTGGTCGAGCACCGGGCTCGCGGTGTTCGAGGGCACGGCGAAGCCGATGCCGACGGAACCGCCCGACGGCGACAGGATCGCCGTGTTGATGCCGATGACCTCGCCGTTCATGTTGAACAGCGGACCGCCGGAGTTGCCCTTGTTGATGGCCGCGTCGGTCTGGATGTAGTTGTCGTAGGGGCCGGATTCGATGTTGCGGCCCCGTGCCGAGACGATGCCGGCCGAGACCGAGCCGCCGAGTCCGAACGGGTTACCGATGGCCATGACCCAATCGCCCGGGCGCATCTTGTCGGAATCGCCGAACGGCACCGCCTTGAGGGGACGTTCCGCGGTCGGCTTTACGCGCAGGATCGCGAGGTCGATCTTCGAATCCTTGCCGACGATCTCGGCCTTCAGCTTCGTGCCGTCGTGCAGGATCACCTGGATGTCGTTGGCGTCGCCGATGACGTGGTTGTTGGTGATGACGAGGCCGGACGCATCGATGATGAAACCGGATCCGAGCGAGTTCGACTTGCGCGACTGCCCACGCGGGCTGTCGTCTTCGCCCTTGTTGTCACCCTTGTTGTTGTCGCCGCGCTGACCGCGCTTCTTGAAAAACTCCTCGAACAGATCCTCGAACGGCGTACCGGGCGGCAGCTGCGGTCCGGCCCGGCCACCACGCGACGAGGAATCGACCGTGGTCGAGGCCGAGATGTTCACCACCGCATCCGTCACCTGATCGGCGAGATCGGCGAGCGATTCCGGCCCCTTGGCGAAGGCGGCCTGCGGCACGAAGGCGGCGGCGACCGACATGGGTACCATGGCGCCGATCATCACGGCGGCGAGCGCCGAGCGGGTCCGGCTACGGAGGGCCGGACGATCGACACCCGGAATGGCGCTCGTGACGAGACGCATGGTTCGGTTCCTTCCAGAGCCTGATGCGGGAAAGTTGGGTCCGGTTTCCCGAAAACATGATGCGACATCAATAACCTAAAGCGCGATGCGGTTACCTTGAACCGCATCGCGCTCGAGGAGCGTGCCTATAGATCGGCGCCCGACGCGCACGATCAAGAGCCGCCGGGCAGCGGCTCCTGGGTCATGGCCCTCAGGGCTTGGGAGCGCCGGCCGCGCGACCCTGCGGATCGCCGAAGTAGCGGAAGAACGAGGACGAACTCGGGTTGATGACGAGGCGCGTGTCCTGGCCCTTCATGCTCTGCTCGTAGGCCTGCATCGAGCGGTAGAAGGCGAAGAAGTCGGCGTCCTTCCCGAAGGCCTCGGCGAGGATCCGGTTCCGTTCGGCCTCGCCCTGTCCGCGAAGCTTCTCCGAGCTGCTGGTGGCGTCGGCGAGGAGGACGGTGACCTCCTTGTCGGCCTTGGCCTTGATGGTGGCCGCGGCCTGGTCGCCGTTGGCGCGGATATCGGCAGCTTCGCGTTTCCGCTCCGAGGTCATCCGGTCGTAGACGGCCTGAGAGTTCTTGGCCGGCAGATCGACGCGGGTCATGCGCAGGTCGACGATCTCGACGCCGAGTTGCTTGGCCTGCTTGTTCACGTCCTCCTGGATCTCGTTCATCAGGTCGACGCGGTCGGTGCGCACGATGGCGTCGCGGCTGGAACGGGCGAGGACGTTGCGAAGCGAGGAGTTGGTGAAGCTCGACAGCCTCTGGTTGGCGAGCGGAATGTTGCCGACCGATTGATAGAACTTCAGCGGATCGACGATCCGATAGCGCACGAAGGCGTCGACCTCGAGGTTCTGGCGGTCGGCGGTGAGCAGGGTCTGGACCGGCAGGTCGAGATCGAGCACGCGTTTGTCGAACACCACCACCGTGTCGGTGAACGGCACCTTGAAGTAGAGGCCGGGCTTGGTCTCGCCGGGCGGGTTCAGCACGGCGCGGACACGGCCGAGCTGAAGCACCAGCGCCTGCTGCATCTGGCCGACGGTGAAGACCGAGGCATAGAGCCCGACGATGACGACACCGGCGGCGAGGACGAGGCCGGTGCGGAGGGTTGAGCTGTTCATCGTGCGGCCCCGCCCTGGCTGGATCGTCCACCGAACTCGTTGAGCGGCAGCACGGGCACGACGCCCGCAGCGTTGGCGCCTGCGACGCCCGTGCCGTTCTGATCGAGGATGACCTTGTTCACCGAGCCCAGGACCTTCTCCATCGTCTCCAGGAACAGACGCTCGCGGCTGATCTCCGGAGCGAGCTTGTAGGCGTCGTAAACCTGCGTGAAGCGTGCGGCCTGACCGCTCGCCTCGGCGGTGGCCTGATCGCGATAGGCTTCCGCCGCCTGCACGATCTGCGAAGCCCGGCCGCGTGCCTGGGGCACTTCGCGGCTGGCATAGGTCTCGGCCTCGTTGCGGACGCGCTGGGCGTCCTGCTGCGCGGCGTTCACGTCGATGAAGGCCGGCCGGACTTCCGGCGGCGGGTTGACGCCGGTCAACTGAACGACCGCGATGCTCACACCCGCGCCGTACTCGTCGAGGCCCTTCTGCACGATGTCTTTGACCTCGGCGGCGATGCTCGACTGCTCGTTGGTCAGGATCGCCTGAATGTTGCGGCGGCCGACGACCTCGCGCATCGCACTCTCCGATAGCGCTTTGATCGTGCTCTCGGGATTCTCGAGGTTGAAGACGTAATCCTCGGCCTTGAGCGGGTTGACGCGCCACTGCACCTCGAAATCGAGATCGACGATGTTCTCGTCCGCGGTGAGCATCAGGCTCTCCTCCGGCAGGTCGCGCTGGCGCGCGGCACCTGACCCAGATCGAAAACCGACCTGAATCGAGTTCGTGAAGCCGACGTTCGGCTTGACCACCCCGCCGACCGGATAGGGGAAGTTGTAGCGCAGACCCTCACCACTCTGACCGGTATAGCGCCCGAAGATCGTGTTGATGCCGACCTCGTTGGGCTTCACCGTATAGAAGCCGGTGAGCAGCCAAACTCCGACCAGCAGGCCGAGCAGGATCAGGATACCCTTGCCGCCGCCGAAGCCGCTGCCGGCACCGCCGGGGATGATGCCGCGCAGGCGATCCTGGCCGCGCCGGATCAGGTCTTCGAGGTCCGGCGGGGTCTTGCCGCCACCGCCGCCGCCTCCGCTGCCCCAGGGTCCACCGCCGCCATTGCCACCGCCGGGACGGCCGCCCCAGGGGCCGCCTCCCCCACCGCTACCGCCGCCGCTCTGATTGCTCCAAGGCATTCTCGACGTAGACTCCTGCTCCGGCCTCGACCCGCAAAACACTCACCGTCCCACTTCGGACGGCGGCCTCGCCTGGATCGGTCGCCGGAATCCCCTTGCCGGAAACGTACTTTTTCGAACCGAACGGTCGAGCGCACCTGATTGGCCGCACCCGGTCCTGTCAAGGCCGGGAGGTAGGCATCGCCCCCTTCCACCGCAACGGTTTCGGCGCGGCGTGCAGCCGCGCACCGGCTGCGGCCTAAACGCCGGGCCGATGGGATGAATTCGGAATCCGGGCTCAGCCGATCCGCTCCAGGTCGATGAAGACGAAGGCGTGATCGTCCCGCCCGCCGGCCGGGTGCGCCTCGCGCAGGGTCTCGCGGTATGCGGAGCGGTCGAAGGCCGGCAGGTACGCGTCGCCCTCGGGAGCCGTGTCGACTTCGGTGAGATGGATGCGGTCGGCATGGGGCAGCGCCAGGGCGTAGATCTCGCCGCCGCCGACGACCATCAGTTCGTCGGCCCCGGTTGCCGCCAGCGCCGCGTCCCAATCGTGAACGACCTCGGCGCCTTCCGCCGCGAAGCCCTGGTCGCGGGTGAGCACGATGCTCCGGCGGCCGGGCAGCGGCCGGCCGATCGCCGCGAAGGTCTTGCGGCCCATCAGCATCGGCTTTCCCATGGTGAGCGCTTTGAAGCGCTTGAGATCGCTCGACAGGTGCCAGATCAGGCCGTTGTCGCGGCCGATGACGCCGTTGCGGGCGACCGCCACGACGAGGGAGATGGTCGGGGACGCCATCAGACCGCCACCGGCGCCTTGATGGCCGGATGCGGCGCATAGCCCTCGATGGCGATGTCCTCGTAGGTGAAGTCGAACAGGGAGCGGATCTCCGGGTTGAGGCGCAGGGTCGGCAACGGCCGGGGCTCGCGGGCACGCTGCGTCCGCGCCTGCTCCAGGTGGTTCACGTAGAGATGCGCGTCGCCGAAAGTGTGGACGAAATCGCCCGGCTGCAGGCCCGTCACCTGCGCGATCATGGCGGTGAGCAGAGCATAGCTCGCGATGTTGAAGGGAACGCCCAGAAACACGTCGGCGGAGCGCTGGTAGAGCTGGCAGGAGAGCCGGCCCTCGGCCACGTAGAACTGGAAAAGGCAGTGACAGGGCGCCAGCGCCATCCGGTCGAGATCGGCCGGGTTCCAGGCCGAGACGATGAGGCGGCGCGAGTCCGGGTTGCGGCGGATCTCCGCGACGACTTGCGCGATCTGGTCGACGCTGCCGCCTTCCTTGTCCCAGCTCCGCCACTGCTTGCCGTAGACCGGGCCGAGATCGCCGTTGGCATCCGCCCATTCGTCCCAGATCGTCACGCCCCTGGCCTGGAGCGCCCGCACGTTGGTGTCGCCGGCGAGGAACCAGAGCAGTTCGTGGATGATCGAGCGCAGATGCAGCTGCTTCGTGGTGACGAGAGGGAAGCCCTTGGCGAGATCGAAGCGCATCTGGTGGCCGAACACCGAAAGGGTGCCGGTGCCGGTGCGGTCGTCCTTGCGGACACCCTCCGTCAGGATGCGGTCGAGAAGCTGGTGATAGGCCTGCATGCGCGGAAGGATACGGCGGCGGCAGCCCGACCGATACCCGGCGCGGGATATGGCGCACAGGCTTGGCCGTGCGCCGTCAGTAGCTCCGTGGCCAGAGCAGGTAGGCGAGGAGGGCCAGGTTGCTCCATCCGTGCAGCAGCATGCAGGGCCAGAGGCGGCCGGTGCGCCAGCGCAGCCAACCCAGGGTAAAGGCCAGCGGCAGCAGCGAGATCGGCCGCGCGATGCCGCCGGATTCCGAGAGGTGGGCGAGGGAGAACAGGAGGGCGGTGGACGCGATGACGCCGGCGGGCCTCATGATGCGGCCGGCGCGGGCGAAGGCCTCGCCGCGCATCAGCAGTTCCTCGGCGATGGGCGCGAGCACCACGACGTAGGCGAACCATCCCACCACCGCGAGCGGCGACAGGAAGGGCGAAATGCGAATGCCCTGGGCGAGGCCGCCGTTCAGCGCGCGGGCGGTCTCGGTCACCCAGAGGATGTGGATGACGGGCCAGATCGCCATGATCAGCCACAGCCTGAGCGGACTGCCGGTCCGCGGCTCGGCCGGACGGGTCAGCGCGAGCCTGCGCCGCCAGGCGGCGCCGTCCTGCCAGAGGG
>NZ_VRVE01000087.1:0-16807 GCF_008040035.1 Methylobacterium sp. WL9 | reverse complement strand
GCGCTGCGCCGCGGCCTGCCGGTCCATCGCGGGCGTCTGGTGCCGGAGGCGGCCACCGACCTCGCCGGTCGGGCGGTGCTCGCCTTCGCCGGGATCGGACGGCCGGAAAAGTTCTTCGAGACCGTGCGGGGCTGCGGGGCGCGGCTCGTGGAGACGCGGGCCTTTCCCGACCATCACCGCTTTTCGGAGAAGGAGCTTGCGGGGCTGGCGGAGGCGGCGCTGCGGCTCGGGGCGGTGCTCGTCACCACCGAGAAGGACGCGGTGCGGCTGCCGGCGGCGTTTCGGGAGGCGGTGACGGTGCTGCGGGTTGCGCTGGCGTTCGCGGACGAAGCGCCGCTGCGGGCGCAGCTCGATGCGCTGATGCGTCCGGGGATCGATCCGTCGCCCGGCCCCGGCCGGCGGATCTGAAACCCGCCCTCGGCCCGATCGCTCAGGGCGCGTGCCCGACGGCCTTGAGGCGAGACATGGCGGCCTCAGGGGTCGCGTAGGCTTCCTGGCGTTCGACGCTCCAGTACCGCAGGGCATCGAGCCCGATCGTCTCGCCAGTGACGGCGCAGCGGACGAAGGTGCCGGGCTTGACCACGCGCATGGTGCCGTCGCCGTACTCGACCTTGGCCTCGCCGCCCTGCGGCGTGCGTTCGTAGCGACCGAGCATCTCTGACCACTCCTGCCTCGTTCATCGCCTCATAGCGCCGGCACGCGTCGCTTGTCGATCGATGCACCGGGCCGATCCGCAGGCCGGGATCCGTCAGATTCCGGTCGCGTCTCCCGTCAGGAAATCGCGTTCTCCGCCGAGAGGGACCGCTCGAAATAGGCGATCGTCCTGGAAAGCCCCTCGCGCAATGCGATCCTGGGTTCCCAGCCGAGCTCTCTGCGGGCCTGGGTGATGTCGGGCCGGCGCTGCCGGGGATCGTCGGGCGGAATGGGCCTGTGGACGAAGACCGATCGCGAGCCGGTCAGTTCGACGACGATCTCGGCGAGCTCGCGGATCGTGAACTCCCCTGGATTGCCGACGTTGATCGGACCGGTCACCTCGGGACCGGTCTCCATCAACCTCACGATGCCTTCGATCAGGTCGTCGACGTAGCAGAACGAGCGCGTCTGCGAGCCGTCGCCGTACAGCGTGATCGGCTCGCCCTTCAGCGCCTGCACCACGAGGTTCGAGACGACGCGGCCGTCATTGGGATGCATGCGCGGCCCGTAGGTGTTGAAGATGCGCATGACCTTGATCTGCAGGGCATGCTGGCGGTGATAGTCGAAGAACAGCGTCTCGGCGCAGCGCTTGCCCTCGTCGTAACAGGAGCGGAAGCCGATCGGATTGACGCGGCCCCAATACGCCTCCGGCTGCGGATGCACTTCCGGATCGCCGTAGACTTCCGATGTCGAGGCCTGGAAGATCTTCGCCTTCAGGCGCTTGGCCAGCCCCAGCATGTTGATCGCGCCGATGACGCTGGTCTTCGTCGTCTGGACCGGGTCGAACTGGTAATGCACCGGCGAGGCCGGACAGGCCAGATTGTAGATCTCGTCGACCTCGACGTAGAGCGGGAACGTCACGTCGTGGCGCAACAGCTCGAAGCGGGGTTCGCCGAGAAGGTGGGCGACGTTCCGGCGCGTCCCGGTGAAGAAATTGTCGACGCACAGAACCTCATGTCCCTGCGCCAGCAGGCGCTCGCACAGATGAGATCCGAGAAACCCGGCGCCGCCGGTCACGAGAATCTTTTTGATCGTCCCGTATCGCACCGGACATCCTTGAAATCGTGGAGCGAAGACGACGCGAAAAGTCGTCTGCCCTCGGGCTCGCTTAGTCCAATCGGCACAGATGTAAACGCGCGCCCTTCGCCAGCCGCCGGGCTCGGTCCGTGCCCTCGCTCCGCCATCCGCGAAATGCCACGGAGCGATGGCCTGCGCCCCCCTCGACAGAGCCGGGCCGCTCGGGCCTATGATCGGCCATGCATGCTCCGGTCCCGCAGGCCTCCGATCCGGCTCAGGATCGCTCCACGTTCGAGGCTCTGTTCGACGCGGCCCGCACGGTCCGCGCGCGCGCCTACGCACCGTATTCGCGGTTTCATGTCGGCGCGGCGCTCCTCGACGAGGCCGGCCGCGTCCATGCGGGCTGCAACGTCGAGAACGCGGCCTATCCGGTCGGCACCTGCGCCGAGGCCGGCGCCATCGCGGCGATGGTCGCGGCCGGCGGCACGCGCATCGCGGCGATCCTCGTCCTCGGCGACGGGCCGGCGCCGGTGACGCCCTGCGGCGCCTGCCGCCAGCGTATTCGCGAGTTTTCAGGGTCGGACACGCCGGTGCTCGTGGCCGATCCTCACGGCCTGCGCGCGCGCTTCACCATCGAGGCCCTGCTGCCCGCCTCCTTCGGCCCCGAGAATTTTTCGCGATGAGTGCGGCGATCGCAACGCTGCGCGCGGCGGGCCTGAGTGGCCCCTATGCCTGCGCCATCGTCACCGGCACCGGGCTCGGCGGGCTGGCCGCCTCGCTCGAGGAGCGGGTCGGACTCGCCTATGCCGACATCCCCGGCTTCCCGCGATCCGGCGTCAGCGGGCATGGCGGCACGCTGCATGGCGGGCGCATCGCAGGACGCCCGGTGCTGGTCTTCGAGGGCCGCATCCACGCCTACGAGGCGGGCGATGCCGCCGCCATGCGGGTGCCGCTGACGCTCGCGAGAGACCTCGGCGCCGGGGCCATGCTGCTCACGAACGCCTCCGGCTCGCTGATGCCGGAGGCGGGGCCCGGCAGCCTCGTGGCGCTCGCCGACCACATCAACCTCTCCGGCCTCAACCCGCTGGTCGGCGAGCCGAGCGACGCCCGCTTCGTGCCGATGACAGACGCCTACGATCCGGCGCTGCGCGCCCTGCTGCACGCGGCGGCCGCGGCCTCCGGCGTGGCGTTGCACGAGGGCGTCTATGCCTGGTTCTCGGGGCCGTCCTTCGAGACGCCGGCCGAGGTGCGGATGGCCGGACGCCTCGGCGCGGATCTCGTCGGGATGTCGACGGTACCGGAAACGATCCTGGCCCGCTTCCTCGGCCTGAAGGTCGCCGCGCTCTCCGTCGTCACCAACCGCGCCGCCGGCATCGCGGGCGGGGATCCGCACCATGCCGAGACCAAGACCGTCGCCGCCCGCGCGGCGGACGACCTCACCCGCCTCGTCTGCGCCTTCGTGGCGCGCCTGCCGCCTCCCGCATCGCCGACCGGATCATGACAGCCAGCCCGACCCTATCCGCCGAGGAGGCCGCGTCCGTCGCCCGCCGGGCGATCCCGCTGCTCGATCTCACCGATCTCAACGACGCCTGCGGGGCCAGCGCCATCGATGCCCTGTGCCGGACGGCGCGGGAGGGCGGCGTTGCCGCCGTCTGCGTCTGGCCGCAATTCGTCGGGCAATCCTTGCGCGGGCTGCACGGCGACCCGATCGCGGTGGCCACCGTGGTCAACTTCCCGGCCGGCGGCGAGGATGTCGAGCGGGTCGTGGACGACACCGTCGAGGCGCTGCGCGACGGGGCGGGGGAGATCGATCTGGTGCTGCCCTATCGCGCCCTGCTGCGCGGCGAGGGCGCACTGGCGCGCGACATGGTGGCGGCGGTCCGCGAGGTCTGCGACGGGGGCCGTCTGCTCAAGGTGATCCTGGAGACGGGCGAACTCGCAGCGCCCGAGCGCATCGCCGAGGCGAGCCGGATCGCGCTGGAAGCCGGCGCCGACTTCATCAAGACCTCGACGGGCAAGAGCCCGGTCTCGGCAACGCCGGAGGCGGCCGAAGTGATGCTGCAGGCGATCCGCGCGCATGGCGGAGGCGGGTTGAAGGTCTCGGGCGGCCTCAAGAGCGTGGCCGACGCGGCCCTCTATCTTAGCCTCGCCGACCGCATCATGGGATCGCGTTGGGCAACAGCCAAAAACATGCGGCTCGGGGCGAGCAGCCTCTATGGCGAACTGGCAAAAGCCCGGGACGCCGCATCGTGACGAAGCTGCCGCAGGAGATCATCCGGGCGAAGCGCGACGGCGGGACGCTCGACGCGGCGGACATCGCCGGCTTCATCGCCGGGCTCACCGACGGCAGCGTTACCGAGGGGCAGGCCGCGGCCTTCGCCATGGCGGTGTTCTTTCGCGGAATGTCGCTCGATGAGCGGGTCGCGCTGACGCGGGCGATGACGGAATCCGGCACGGTCCTGGCCTGGGACCTGCCCGGCCCGGTCCTCGACAAGCACTCCACCGGCGGCGTCGGCGATGCGGTCAGCCTCGTCCTCGCGCCGATGGTGGCGGCCTGCGGCGGCTACGTGCCGATGATCTCCGGGCGCGGCCTCGGCCATACCGGCGGCACGCTGGACAAGCTCGAGAGCATTTTGGGATACGACGCCACGCCGGGTCTCGACCTGTTCCGGAAGGTCGTGCGCGAGACCGGCTGCGCCATCATCGGCCAGACCCCGGACCTCGCGCCGGCCGACAAGCGGCTCTACGCGATCCGCGACGTCACCGGCACGGTGGAATCGCTCGACCTGATCACCGCCTCGATCCTCTCGAAGAAGCTCGCGGCCGGGCTCGACGGACTCGTCATGGACGTGAAAGCGGGCTCCGGCGCCTTCATGGGCACGCGCGACGCGGCGCGGGCGCTCGCCGAGAGCATCGTCGGCGTCGGCAGCGGCGCGGGGATGCGCACGGTGGCGCTGATCACCGACATGGATGCGCCACTGGCCTCCGCCGCCGGCAACGCCGTCGAGATGGCCTATGCCGTGGACTACCTCACCGGGCGGCGCCGGGAGCCGCGCTTCCACGCGGTGACACTGGCCCTGGCGGCCGAGATGCTGGTGATCGGCGGGCTGGCGGCGGACGCAGCCGACGCGCGGGAGCGGCTGGATCGGGCCCTGGCCTCGGGCAAGGCCGCGGAGCGCTTCGAGCGGATGGTCGCCGGCCTCGGCGGCCCGAACGATTTTCTGCGGGTCTCGGCGGATGTCCTGCCGCGGGCGCCTGCGGTTCGCCCCGTCTTCGCCGAGCGGTCCGGCTTCGTCGCGGGCGTCGCGACGCGGGAGATCGGACTCGCGGTGATCGGGCTCGGCGGCGGGCGCACCCGGCCGCAGGACGCCATCGATCACGCCGTCGGTTTTTCGGCGCTTGCGCGGCCGGGGGACGCCGTCGGCCCGGACAGGCCCCTCGGAATCGTCCACGCCCGCGACGAGGGCACCGCGGAGGTGGCGGCGGCGGCCCTGAGGGCCGCCTACCGCGTCGGTGCCGACGCGCCCGGGATCGCGGACGCGATCCACGAGCGCATCGGCTGAGCCGGCCTACCAGCGGTGACGGTGGCCAAAGCCGTGGTGGTGGTGACCGCGGTGGTGGTGGTGGTGCCAGCCGTGGTGGCGCGGGCGGCCCCAGCCGAAGTGGCGATGATGATGGTGGTGGCCGAAGTGATGGCCGCGTCCGCGCCAATGCACGGCGGTAGCGCCGGCCTCGCCGGCCACGGTCTCGACGGCTGCGGGGGCGAGCGGAGCGGCCTGGGCGGCGCCGGTCGCGGCGGCGAACAGTCCGCCTGCGGCGAGAGCGGCCGCGACGAGCAGGGTACGGCCTCGATGCATGGTCATTCTGATCTCCTTGGATGCGCAGGCCGGGCTGAGCCGGCCAGGCGTCTGGTCTAGATCCCCCGGCGTGAACGCCTGCTGAGGGGCGTAGTAACGAACGGAAACATGGCGGAACCGTTCCGGTTCGCAACCGGAAAACGCCAAGACGATGAAGGGATTAAGTGCTCGGGCGAGGACGTGTCGGCGCATGCCGGGCGATCCGCCGGTCCTGTCCCAAGCGGGCGGCCGATCGGAGGCGATCCTTGCCGCTTCCGGGCGCGCCGCAGGCAGCGTCTTCGCCATTCCCGCAGCGGACGGCAGACCTGCGATCTCCGCTCCGCGCGCACGTCCTCGGCGAACTCGGTTCTGCTGGGGCCGTCGCAACGGCCGCGCGGGACGTCCTGCCGCTCGCCTTCGCTTCAGACGTGCGGGAAATGGCCGAGCAGTTGCCCGAAAGACCGCCAGTCTACGACGCGGCCTTGCGAATGCACGGATGGAGACGGGCCGAATTACGACGGCCGGCGATAGACCCACACGCGGGCCGGCGGCAGATTGAGCCAGACCTTGTTGGAGCGGCTGGCGGTGTAGCTGCCGGCCTCGCACTTGGCCGGGATCGGCGGCACGACGGCGTAGGTGAACTGCACGAAGGGCGCGCCCGGCTGCATCAGGTCGTGGGCGCTCTGGAGCAGTTCCATGCGCTGCTCCATCGGCTTGGTGAAGAGCGGCAGGCTGGAGATCGTGGCCGCGCAGGGGATCTCGACGAGACCCTTCAGGGTCTCGCGGATCCGGTAGGCGTCGCCCTGCAGCACCGTGGCGCGGGGGAAGCGGCGCTGCAGCAGCGCGCAGAATTTCGGGTTGAACTCGACGAGGATCAGCCGTTCCTGCTCGATGCCGCGGCGGACCAGGGCCTCCGTGACCGGACCCGTGCCGGGGCCGAGCTCGATCACCGGGCCGCTCATGCGCGGGTCGACATAGGACGCCATGGTGCGGGCGAGCATCTTGCCGGACGGCGTCACCGAGCCGGTGACGAGCGGGCGCTCGAACCAAGACCGCAGGAACCGGGCCTCGTCCTCCAGAGGATCCCGTCGTTCTCCCGCCGGCCCCCTCATGCTGCGGGGCACGGCGACGGCTTTTGCGCTGGAACGGCGGAGCGGCGGCAAGAGCAGGGACCCTCGGGTCAGGAGTGGGCGGACAGGCTAGACGACGAAAGCCTTCCGGCAGTCAAGCTGGCAACTGCCGTGCCGGACGCCTGCGGCGCTGCGCGACAAGTGCCGACGTGCCGCGACCCGGCGCGACCCGCTGCCACAGCCATAACAGGAAAGTCGCGAAGTTTGATCCCAGATCGAACGTCCGGCGGCATCCGTGACGAAATCTTGATGTCGGCGGTGATCCGCAATCGCCCCCGCCGGCTATGCCGGGACCGCGCGCCCCAGCCCTCGGCAAGCCCTATCGCGCGGCGGGCACGATCGCGGCCTTCGGGGAGCGGGGGATCCCCGTCTCGTCCAGAGGGTCCTCGAACTTGCGTTCGGGATGCATCGTGAAGGCGAGGGCTGCGCCGAGCAGGCACAGGCCGATCGAGCCGGCGAAGGGCAGCGTCCAGTCGCCGGTCTTGTCGACGACGAAGCCGAACACGATCGGCGAGACGATGGCCGCCACCGCCGAGCCTGTGTTCATCAGCCCGCTCGCGGTGCCGGCATATTTCGGGGCGATGTCCATCGGCACCGACCAGATCGGGCCGATCACCAGTTCGGCGAAGAAGAAGCCCGACGAGAGCAGCAGCGCGACGTAGGTCAGGTCCTTGGTGAAGAACACGCCGGTCAGGCTCACGGCCGCGCCCAGGAAGCCGGCCACGATGACCGAGAGCCGGGCGAGCTTGAGGTTGCCGGTGCGCTTGAAGATGGCGTCGCTCAGCACGCCGCCGAGCGTATCGCCGACGACGCCCGCGAAGAACACGCCCGAGGCGAACAGGGCCGAGTTCTTCAGGTTGAGCCCGAAATGCTCGGCGAAGTAGCTCGGGATCCAGCCGAGGAAGAGCCACAGCGTCCAGCCGTAGCAGAAGTAGGTGATCGTCACCGGCAGCATGCGCCGGGTGAGCGGCCCCCACGGCACCGCCTGGCTCGTGCCGGGCGCACGCGGCGGCGGCAGCATGTCGAGTTCGGCCTGGGTGATGTCCTTGTGGTCGGCCGGATCGTCCCGGAAGTAGAGATACCAGATCACCACCCAGACGAAGCTCACCATGCCGAGGACGACGAAGCAGTAGCGCCAGCCGACATGGTAGATCAGGAAGGCGATCACCGGCGGCGCCACGGCGTTGCCGAGCCGGGCGAAGGCGTGGGTGATGCCCTGCGCGAAGCCGCGCCGGCCGGCCGCCGTCCAGTTCTGCATGGCGCGGGTGGCGGTGGGGAAGGTCGCGCCCTCGCCGAAGCCGAGCAGCAGGCGGGCGGCGAACAGGCTGACGATGCCGCCGACGAAGCCGGTGAGGATCGTCGCCGCCGCCCAGATCATGCCGCAGACCAGCAGCGTGCGCCGCGCCCCGAACCTGTCGCCGACCGAGCCGCCGATGACCTGGAAGATCGCGTAGGGGTAGGCGAAAGCCGAGAGGATCAGCCCGAACTCGGTGTTCGAGAGCCCGAGATCCGCACTGATGACGCCCTTCGCCGTCGCGATGTTCACGCGGTCGAGATAGGTGATGAAGTACATCAGGCAGAGCAGGAACAGCACGCTGTTCGTCGCGCTGATGAGCGGGACCTTGCGCGGTGGCGCAACGGGCGGCGTCGACATGGCGGCTTCCTCCAAGGACTTTTGTGTGTCGTCCCGCTCGCCGCCGTCCCTCTGCGGAGACGTGTCGGGCGAACGGCCGGCGATTTGTGCCGGCGTCTTCGTATTATGAATTGGCCTTACTGAGAGAGGGCGCCCGGCTGCAACCGTGGTGGTGCTGCGGGCGGTGTCTCGGCTCGCGTGGCGAACGCTGCCGCCTTGGCCAGGATGACCTCGGCCGCCCGCGCGATGCCGGCACGGTCGACGTCGAGATTGGCCGTGGCGCGGATCTGGTCGCGGCCGATGGCGCGGATCCGGACCTCCTCGTCGAGGCAGGCGGCAACGAAGTCCGCGGCGGTGACGCCGAGGCCGGCGACGGAAAAGCACAGGATGTTGGACTGGCCCGCCGTCGGGTCGAAGGCGAGGCCGGGCGCCGCGCGGATCGCCGCGTGCAGGCTCCGCGCGTTGGCGTTGTCCTCGGCGAGCTGATCGATGTGGTGGTCGAGGGCGTAGAGGCCGGCGGCGGCGAGCACGCCGCTCTGGCGCATGGCGCCGCCGAGCCGGTACTTCCAGCGCCAGGCCTCGACCACGAAGTCCCGAGAGCCGCAGAGCACCGCGCCGACCGGGCAGCCGAGGCCCTTGCTCAGGTCGATCCAGGCGCTGTCGAATCCGGCTGCGTAGTCGCTGGCGGAGATGCCCGTTGCGACCACCGCGTTGAGCAGGCGCGCGCCGTCGATATGCGCCTTCAGGCCCTTGTCGTGCGCGAGGTCGCGGATGGCGCGCATCACGCCGAGGTCCCAGACCGTGCCGCCGGAAAAGCTCGTGGTCTGCTCGATCGAGATCAGGGCCGAGCGCGGCGCCGTACGCTGGGGAACGCGGATCGCGGCCTCGGCCTGCTCCAGGGTGTAGAGCCCGACGCGCGTGGGCAGCGCCTTCACCGAGACGCCACCGATCGCGGCCGAGCCCGCGGCCTCCGTGTTGTAGAGGTGGGATTGGTCGTCACAGATGATCTCGTCGCCGGGCCGCGTCTGCACCAGGATCGAGGCGAGGTTGCACATGGTGCCGGACGGCATGAACACGCCGTCCTCCATGCCGAGCATATCCGCGACGCGCGCGCAGAGCGCGTTGGTGGTCGGGTCGGAGCCCGATTGCTCGTCGCCGACCTCGGCGCGGGCCATGGCCTCGCGCATGCCGGGCGTGGGCCGAGTCTGGGTATCGCTGAAGAGGTCGACGATCATGAGCGGGGCTCCATCGCGGCGTCGAGCACGCGGGCGACGTGCAGGGCCTCGCGGTCGAGGCCGTCATGGATCTGGTGGCGGCACGAGGTGCCGTCGGCCACCACGAGGTCGTCCGGGCCGGCCTTGCGCAAAGCCGGAAACAGCGAGAGCTCGGCCATGGCGAACGAGGTCTCGATGGTCTCCGCCCCGTATCCGAACGCCCCGGCCATGCCGCAGCAGCTCGACTCGATGATACGAACGTCGAGGCCGGGCACGGCGCGCAGCACCGTTTCGACCGAGCCCATCACCCCGAACGATTTCTGGTGGCAATGTCCGTGCAGATGCGCGACCCGGCCGCCCTGATCGGCGAGATTCAGGGCGATCCGGCCGGCCTTGAGATCGACGGCAAGCAGCTCTTCGAACAGCAACGTTTTGTCTGCCAGAACCTTCGCCTCGTCCCCCGGCAGCAGCGACAAAAACTCGTCGCGGAAGGTGAGGAGGCAGGACGGCTCCAGCCCCACGACGCGGGCGCCGGCCCGCACGAAGGGCAACAGCGCGTCGAGCGTGCGCCGCGCCTCCTGCCGCGCCCGGTCCGTCTGGCCGGAGGCCAAATAAGTCCGTCCGCAGCAGAGTGGGCGATTGCCGGATGGCGGGACGACGCGATGCAGACGATAGCCGGCGGCGGTCAGCACGCGCTCGGCCGCCTCCAGATTCTCGCGCTCGAAGGCACGGTTGAAGGTGTCGCCGAACAGGACGATGTCGCGAAACGCGTCCGTGACGTCACCCGGATGCGCCGCCTCGCCCGCCTCGCGCCAGGGCCGCCCCCATTCCGGCAGCGAGCGCCGCGCCGAGAGACCGATCATCTGCTCGGCGAGCTTCGCCAAGGCCGGAATGCGGTTGCGCAGATTCATCAGAGGCGCGAGTTTTGCCGCCACGCCCGCATAGCGCGGCATCTCCGCGACCAGCCGCTCGCGCAGCGGCAGGCCGTGCCGGGCGTGGTAGTGATGCAGGAACTCGACCTTCATCTTGGCCATGTCGACGCCGGTGGGGCATTCGCGCCGGCAGGCCTTGCACGAGACGCAGAGATCCATCGTGCGCTTCATCTCTGGGGAGGTGAAGGCGTCCGGCCCGAGTTGGCCCGAGAGCGCGAGCCGCAGGGAGTTCGCCCGGCCGCGCGTAAGATGCTGCTCCTCGCGGGTGGCGCGGTATGAGGGACACATCGCCCCGCCGGCGAGCTTCCGGCAGGTACCGTTGTTGTTGCACATCTCGACGGCCGACCCGAGGCCGCCCCAATCCGACCAGTCGAGGGCGGTGGCGATCGGGGTCACGGCGTAGTCCGGCTTGAACCGGAACAGCGAGCGGTCGTCGAACTTGAGCGGGCGCACGATCTTGTTCGGGTTCAGCCGGTTGTCGGGGTCGAAGCCGTCCTTCACCGTCTCGAAGGCCCGCGTCAGCCGCGCGCCGAACAGCGGCTCGACGAATTCCGAGCGCGAGATGCCGTCGCCGTGCTCGCCCGAATATGAGCCCTTGAAGCGGCGCACGAGGTCGGCCGTCTCCTCGGCGATGGCGCGCATCGCGCTGACGCCGCCGGCATCCTTCATGTCGAGGATCGGCCGCACGTGCAGGCAGCCGACGGAGGCGTGGGCGTACCAGGTGCCGCGGGTGCCATGCTTCGAGAAGACCTCGGTGACGGCGTCGGTGTAGTCGGCGAGGTGTTCGAGCGGCACCGCGCAATCCTCGATGAAGGAGATCGGCTTGGCGTCGCCCTTCATCGACATCATGATGTTGAGGCAGGCCTCGCGTACCTCCCACACCGTTTTTTGCCGCGCGGTCTCAACAACCTCGACCACGGCGTTTGGAAAACCATTGTCGGCCATGCAGGCGTCGAGGCGTTTCAGGTCCTGCGAAATCGCGAAATGATCGTCCCCGGCGAACTCGGCGATCAGCAGGCAGTTCGGCGTTCCGCGGGTGATGTCGGCGAGCGTCGCGCGAAACAACGGAATGTCGGCGCCGAGCACCAGCACATTGTTGTCGACGAGTTCCACCGCCACCGGATCGAGGGCGACGATCGCCTGCGTCGTCTCCATCGCCGCACGGAACGACGGGAAGTGGCAGATGCCCATGACCCGGTGCGCCGGCAGCCGCGACAGCTTCAGCGTCACCGAAGTGGTGGCCGCCAGCGTGCCCTCCGATCCGACCAGCAGATGCGCGAGGTTCGGGCGCGGCGCGATCAGCGCATCGAGGTTGTAGCCCCCGACCCGCCGCTGAACTTTTGGATATGTTTGGATGATTTCTTCGCGGTTCTGCGCGGCCAGGGCGAGCATGCGGCGGGCGAGGTCTTCCGCGCGCGGAGAGCCGGTGACGCCGCTGCTCTCGTTGCCGGTCAGGCCGAATCCAAACGGTTCGGCATCGTGGAAGAGCGCTTCCATGGCGAGCACGTTGTCGCTCATCTTGCCGTAGCGCAGCGAGCGCGCACCGCAGGAATTGTTGCCGGCCATGCCGCCGATGGTGCAGCGGGTCGCCGTCGAGGGCTCGACCGGAAAGAACCAGCCATCGGCTTTGACACGCGTGTTCAAGCGCTCCAGCACCATGCCGGGCTCGACCGTGACGGTGCCGGCCTCCGCGTCGTAGCCGGTCACGCCGTTGAAATGGCGCGAGCAGTCGACCACGAGGCCGGAGCCGATCGGCTGGCCGTTCTGCGAGGTGCCGCCGCCGCGCAGGATGACCGGCACGCCATGCCGGCTCGCGACGGTGAGCGTCGCGGCGATGTCGTCGCGGCTCTCCGGCAGCACCACCCCGGCGGGCATGATCTGGTAGATCGAGGCGTCGGTGGCGTAGCGGCCGCGGGTGAACGCGTCGAAGCGGACCTCGCCCTGGATCGCCGTCCCGAGTTCGCGAGCGAGCGCGGACTCCGCCACCGTTCGGCTGCCCGCAGGTGCTGCGCTCGCGCCCAAACCGTTTCTCCCCTGCGGCGCCCTTGCGCGTCCGTGCTGCTGTCAGTTCGGGTTTCGCGACGTGTACCGCGGTAGCGGCCTCCGGGCGCGATCCGATCGATTAAATGAATTCATAATTCAATAGCCTGTCGAGGCCAAGGAATCCTCCGGCAACGCGTCCGATGGATCGTTCGGTCCCGCTCGCGTCCCGATCACCCTATCGATCCCACCCGGTACGGGGCGAACCAGCCCAACCCGTCCACCGTCCGCGCGGCGGGCCGGTACTCGGCGCCGACCCAGCCCGGAAAGCCGATCCGGTCGAGCTGTTCGAACAGCCCGGGGCAATCGATCCGCCCCGTGCCCGGCTCGTGCCGGCCGGGATCGTCGGCGATCTGGACATGGGCGATCCGGTCGCGATGGGCGGCGATCATCGCCCGCACATCCTCGCCCATGACGTGCATGTGGTAGGCGTCATACTGCACGAAGAGGTTGGCCGAACCTGCCGCCGCGATCAGGTCGAGGGCCTGGGCGGTGCCCGTGAGGAAGAAGCCAGGCATGTCGCGCGTGTTGATCGCCTCGATCAGGAGCCGGATGCCGGCGCGCTCGAGTTCCGCCGCCGCGTAGGCGAGGTTCGCGACGAAGGTCGCGTGCAGCCGCGCCCGGTCCGCCCCCGCCGGGACGAGGCCGGCGAGGCAGTTCAGCTGGCGGCAGCCGAGCGCCCCGGCATAGTCGATCGCCCGCGCTACGCCGTCGCGAAACTCCGACTGCCTCTCGGAAAAGATCGCGATGCCGCGTTCGCCCGCCTCCCAGTCGCCGGGCGGCAGGTTGTGCAGGACGCAACGCAGGCCGTGGCGCGCCAACCGCTCCGCGATGGCCTCCTTCGGGTGCTCGTAGGGAAACTGGATCTCGACGGCCGCGAAGCCGGCCCTCGCCGCCTGTTCGAAGCGGTCGAGGAAGGCGTGCTCGGTGAAGAGCAGGCTGATGTTGGCGGCGAAGCGGGGCATTCTCGACGGGAGTTCAGATGCGGCCGCCTTGTAGACCATGCGGCGGGCGGCGCTGCCAGCGGAGTGCACCTCGTGATTGCGCGGCGGCGGCGCGTCCCTCGCTTGCGCCCTCGCCGACGGCCCCGTATTCAGCCCTCGGACCGGCTCCGCTCGGACGGACCGGCGAGGCCCGTTTCGATGCTCCGTTCCGTCGCCAGCTTCCTCGGCCTGCCCTTCCTGAGCCGCGCGCTCGGGCTCCTGATCCTGGCCGGCGGCTTCGTGCAGGTCGTCTATGACGGCGCGCGCTCCATCGCCAACAACGCCCTGCGCGTCACCACGGTGAGCGACCTGCTCTTCGCACTGTTCAAGGACAAGGCGAGCGCGCTGCAGGGCGCGGTCGAGGGCGTCGCCCCCTGGCTCTGGCAGGTCCTGGTCCTGCCGCTGACCCTGGCCCCCGCCGCCGCGATCGGCCTGCTGCTCGGCGCCACGCTGCTCTGGCTCGGCCAGCCGGGCCGCGAGCCGATCGGGTTCGTGATGCGGCCCTGAGGCGAGGCCGTGGTGTCGCCACGGCTCCGGTACGGTGTCTTTCCAGCTCGACCGAGCGCCGGCACTTGTCCGGAAAGCTTCCGATGGCCGCCGCCGAGGCGGTGCAATCCGTATCTCCGAGGCGGAGACGGCAGCGTTTCGGCCCCAAATAATGCCGGACCGGCGACGGCTTAGATCCGAGACAAGAATCTTACGGTCCTAAGCATTGATTCCGCCCCCCCGGCCCGTGCCTCACGACGTCGCGATTGGCGCTCAGGCGCGGCCGAGTAACGGCGCTATAAAATCGCGCGCCGGGATATGACATCCGTACTTGCTTCAATCCTATTCCTCTGATTATGATTCGCGAAGATTTCGAATTCGGAATCTAAGCTATATAGAAATGCGGCTCCAAGAAATAGTATCATTTGCGTACTTGATTTCGATCGACCCAGGCGCCGCCCCGGGCGAGCGTCGCAGAGGCCCCGTGCCTTGATAGACGATCTACCGATTCAATGGAAAATTTGAAAAGTCTATCTCACGGATTTTCCGAAAATCGAGCGTGCATCAGTGTATTCATGGGATTGATAGGAGATCTGCGATGGCCCTGTTGTTCCGCAATCCTTCGGACGTGTTCCTGCCTGTCGGCCAATCGACACAAGTCGGCCTCGCGGCAGGAACGTTCAGCAACGTCGGGGCAAATCTGAGCTACACCGCGACTCTCGGCGACGGCACGGCGCTGCCGTCCTGGATGACGCTCAACAGGACGAACGGTGCGCTGTCCATCTCGGGCGCGTCGGCCGTCGGCAGCTACGACGTGCTCGTCACGGCGCAGGACGCGAACGGAGCCAGCGCACCGGCGGTGGAGACCATCGTCGTCACGGGGGCCCCGACCGTCCTGAACCCGTTGGCGGACAGGTCTTATTCGCTCGGCACGTCGTTCTCGTTCAGCGTTCCCGCCGACACCTTCACCAGGGCGGCCGGCCGAACCGTCAGCTACGAGTACAACGCGCTCGGGGCCATCGACAGTCTCACCGCGGGCTTCGCCGGAAGCAATTACGCGCAGAGCTTCACGGCGCATCTGCGCGGTCTCTACGGCGACGGCGGCGGCGGCTACCAGGCCTTCACGAACAATCCGCCGACCGGGGCCGGCCGCATCGCAGCCGCGTCGGCCGGCGTGTCCTACCTCGCCGGGCCGACCGCCAGTCCGGGCCTGGAGCAGTACAGCATCAACGGACAGGGCATCAACGTCGCCGCCGCCTCTGCTTCGGACCGGTTCGTGTGGGATCCGAACGCGGCCTGGGACACCGCGACCCTCTATTACCTGCAGCAGCCCGGCGGCGGGAAGCTCACGCTCCAGGGCGCGGGCGCCGCCGCCCCGGTCACGGTCGACACGGCGGGGGCGCTCGGCCTGCGCAGCGTGGTGGTCCATTCGGATCGCGGGCAGAGCAACGACCAGATCACCGTCCAGGGCATGACCGGCCGCGTCACCCTGTTCGGGGCCGACTTCCGGACAGACACGGACGGCGCGAGCTTCTCGAACGTCGCGATCCCCGGCACCAGCCTGACCAACTGGTCGAACCTGAACACGAGCTTCCGCCAGTCCTGGTTCGGTGCCCTCGCGCCCGAGGCCTATCTCCTCGATGCCGGCATGAACGATCGCGGCGTCCTGTTCGGCGCGTCCTACCAGACCCGGATCGCCGGGATCCTGAACAACTTCGCGGCGGCCTCGCCGAGGACCGACATCCTCCTCATCGGCCCGAACGACATCGGCAGCAGCGGACAGGTCTACCTCGACAATTACCGCGCGATCCTGGCCCAGGAGGCCGCGAACCGGGGCCTCCTCTACGTGGACGACAAGGCCGTCCTCGGCAGTTACGCGACGGCCTCGGCCGCCGGCCGCATGGCGGATCTGATCCACCCGAACGCCACCGGCAACGCCCTGCGGGCGGGGGCGTATCTGCGCGCGCTCGGGTTCGATCCGAACGGGCCGACGGCCGGCGCATCGCCGTTCCTGAGTTCCGGGGCGCCGGCCGGCCTGACCTATTCGGCAACGTTGGCCTCCGGTGTGGCTCTGCCGGCCTGGCTGAGCTTCAACCCGGCCTCGGCGACCTTCAGCGCGAGCGGCCAGGCCGTGGCCGGCAGCTATGCCGTGACGGTGCGGGCGGCGGCGGGCGGTCAGACCACCGCCGACACGTTCAACCTCACGGTCGGCGGCGCAGGACCCGGTCCGTCGACCGGAGTGGAGATCGTCGGCGACGACACGGCCAACACGATCACCGGCGGCGCGGGCGACGACACCCTGCGCGGCAACGGCGGCAACGACACCGTCAACGGGGCGGGGGGCAACGACGCCATCACGGGCGACACCGGCGACGACGTGCTGATCGGGGGACCGGGAGCCGACACCGTCTATGGCGGCTCCGGCGCGGACCGCTTCGTCTTCCAGAGCGTGGCCGATTTCGCGCCGGCGGCCACGCCGGACTTCATCGAGTTCATCGCGGGCGACGGCGATCTGATCGACCTGTCGGCGATCGACGCCAACACCCTGATCGCCGGCAAGCAGGGTTTCACGTTCATCGGGACCGGCGCCTTCACCGGCCAGGCGGGACAGCTGCGCTATCAGGCCGGCACACTCGGCGGCACGCAGCGCGTCGGCGCCGACCTCAACGGCGACGGTCAGGCCGACCTCCAGTTCGTGGTCGGGGCCCCGAGCCTCGCCGCCGGCAACTTCCTCTCCGGGAGCGGCGGCGGCGGAGACGTGACGCCGCCCGCCTTCCAGTCGGCGACGGTGAACGGCGCCAGCCTGATCCTGACCTATGGCGAGGCGTTGGACGCCGCCAACC
>NZ_VRVE01000086.1:0-16884 GCF_008040035.1 Methylobacterium sp. WL9 | reverse complement strand
GATAGTAGCGGCGCAGCAGGGTCGCGGCGGCATCGGCCCCGTCGGCCGCGGTGGCGAAGCCGGTGTGACCCTCGCCGTCGCCGCCGAGTTCGCCGCGCCAGCGCGCCTGCTTGATGCACCAGTAATTGTTGAGCTTGACGCAACGGGCCACGAAGCCCGGTTCGCTGTCCGCGTATTTCACGACGAGGGCGAGGGAGGCCGGCATCAGCGCCGCCCCGGCCTCGTCGCGCCAGTTCGAGACCGCCCGCGCCGTCGCGCTGAAATACGGCAGCGCCGGAGCCGATGGATTCGTATCGAGGGTGGTGCGCAGCGACAGCTGCCCGGCAGGGGCGAGACGCGCCCGCGCGGCCTCGATGCCGGCATCGAGGCGCGGCAGGACCGTCGTCAGGGCGAGGAGCGCTTCGAGAAGCACGGACGGGATCTCAGCGGATTCGAGCTTGGCACTTCTAGCACAACGACCCCGCGCGCGCGGGGTTCGCCCGCACGCCTACGCTATCCACACAGTCAGGCCGCCGCCGATCAGCTGATCGGACGACGGTCGCTGCTTGTCGCCCTGCACGGACGGTTCGATGCCCGCGCCGATATTGTCCGGCCAGGAACCGGGGCCGCGAACGGAACTTGCCTCATCGAGCCGGTGCTTCGACCGGCACGTTCGACCGGCAAGAGGGAAACGCTATGGCAAGCGATACCGAAAAGCACCAAGAGCTGCTCAGCGCTCTCAAGACGGCTCAGGGGCAGGGTGACGGCTCCTTCGAGCGCGCCGTCACGGCCGCCTTCGCGCATGTCTTCGAGCACCTGGAGCACCTGAACACGCTCGGCGGCCCGGATGAAGAAGGCCGTCCCTTGAAACCCGGCGAGTCGTCGACCCTGCGATAGAGGCAGGCAGTACCGCCCGCGCGAACGGCATGGTCTCAAACAGCGCCGTCGCGAGGGCGACCCGGCGGGAGCTTGGCCCGACCGTCACGGGACGACGTACGCGCAGCGACGACCGTCGGAATGCGACCGCTACCGCGCCTCCGCCTCCGTCAGCCCTCTCGGCGTCACGAACCGCTCCAGCCGCCCCCCTCCCCGTCCGACATCGCCCCAGTGCTCGACCGCGAAGGCGATCACCGCGAGCCCGGCCGTCGGAAACTTCTCGTGCAGGTCTTCGCGCAATGTCGCCGGACCGCTGCCGACGAGGAACAAGGCGAGGTCCTGGAAGCCGGGGTTGTGTCCGATCACCAGCAGGGTCTCGGCGGAATCGGGCGCGGAGCGCACGGCGTCGAGGGTGCGGTGGGCCGAGGCCTCGTAGATCATGGGCACGATCTCGGGCGCGGTTTCGGGCACGATGGCGGGAAGCGCGCCGCGCAGACGCTCCCAGGTCTCCAGCGTGCGCCGGGCCGGCGAGACCATCACATAGTCGGGCACCAGCCCTTCCGCCGCGAGATAGGCGCCGATGCGCGGTGCGGCGGCGCGGCCGCGGGCATTGAGCGGCCGCTCGATGTCGGCGACGCCCGCGGGCCAGGCGGATTTGGCGTGGCGCAGCAGGATGAGACGGCGCGAAAGGGTCACGACTGGGCGCTCACGAGAAACCGACGGGGGCGTGGGGGACGTAGGATCCTTCGAGCGTCGCGATCTCGTCGGGCGTCAGCGTGACGTCGAGCGCCGCCACCGCGTCGTCGAGATGGCCGGGCTTCGAGGCGCCGACGATCGGCGCGGTCACCACGGGCTTCGAGAGCAGCCAAGCCAGGGCCACCTGCGCCCGCGGGATGCCGCGCTTCCGGGCGACCGTCGCCACCGCCGCGATGACGCGGTTGTCCGCCTCGACGGTGGCATCGTAGAGCCCGACGCCCGTGACGTCGCTGTCCTGGCGGGACGAGGTCGTGCCGGCGTCGCGCGTCAGCCGTCCGCGGGCGAGCGGGCTCCAGGGCAACACGGCGATGCCCTGGTCGGCGCAGAGCGGCAGCATCTCGCGCTCCTCCTCGCGGCTGATGAGGTTGTAGTGATCCTGCATCGTGGCGAACCGCGTCCAGCCGTTGCGATCTGCGATGTAGAGCGCCTTCGCGAACTGCCAGGCGAACATCGAGGAGGCGCCGATATAGCGCGCCTTGCCGGCCTTCACGACGTCGTGCAGCGCCTCCAGCGTCACCTCGATCGGCGTGCCGTCATCCCAGCGGTGGATCTGGTAGAGGTCGACATGGTCGGTGCCGAGGCGCTTCAGGCTGGCGTCGATCGACGAAAAGATCGCCTTTCGCGAGAGGCCTCCGGAATTCGGCCGGTCGGTGAGCGGGAAATACACCTTGGTCGCGAGCACGATCTCGTCGCGCACCCCGAAATCCTTGAGCGCGCGCCCGACGATCTCTTCGGAGGTGCCGTCCGAATAGAAATTCGCCGTGTCGAAGAAGTTGAAGCCGAGATCCAGCGCCTTCTTCAGGAGCGGACGGCTGTCGGCCTCGGTCATCGTCCAGGGATGGGGGCCGCGCTCCGGCACGCCGTAGGTCATGCAGCCGAGACAGAGGGCCGAGACGTCGAGGCCGGTGCGGCCGAGTTTCTTGGTCTTCATGGTGCGCGTACTCCGCGTGTCCGGGGTGCGGTGTCGCGCTCGACATAGAGCGGCCGAAAAGACCTCCCATGTCCGGGCGACCATGCCCTCCGCGAATGGGGACGCCATGCCGCACGATCCCCGCTTCGGCCCCGATCCCGATGCGCTCCACCCGATGCCCGGCCACCGACGGGTGACGTTCGTCAAGAACCTCGACCTGCCCGAAAACGTCTCGGTCGGCGCCTACACCTATTACGACGATCCGGCCGGGCCGAACGCCTTCCTCGACAACATCCTCTACCACTTCCCCTTCATCGGCGACCGGCTGACGATCGGGCGCTTCTGCGCGATGGCCGCCGGCACCCGCTTCCTGATGAACGGCGGCAACCACCGCATGAGCGGGCCCTCGACCTATCCGTTCCCGATCTTCGGCGGCGGCTGGACCGGGCGCTTTCCCGGCGAGCTGGACTTTCCGAACCGCGGCGACACGGTCGTCGGCCACGACGTCTGGTTCGGCATGGGGGCGACGGTGATGCCGGGCGTGACCATCGGCGACGGCGCGGTGATCGGCACCCTCGCCGTGGTGGCGCAGGACGTGCCGCCCTACGCGATCGTCGCCGGCAACCCGGCCCGGATCGTACGGCGGCGCGTGAGCGAAACGGAGGCCGCGCGCCTGCAGGCCATCGCCTGGTGGGACTGGGAGCCGGAGCGCCTCACCCGCGCCCTGCCCGCGATCAGCGGCGGCGACGTGGACGCCCTCAAACGGGCGGCGGGCGGATCCGACGTCTGATTGAAACAGCGATGCGTGGCGTCCGCCGGGAGCCTTGCGGCCTGCCGGCGGCCCTGGTCCTCAGCCTTTCCGCCGCGTCATGAAGGCCAGCTTCTCGAACAGGCTCACATCCTGCTCGTTCTTCAGGAGCGCGCCATGCAGCGGCGGGATCAGCTTGCGTCCATCCTGCTCGCGGAGCGTCTCCGGCGTCACGTCTTCCGAGACCAAGAGCTTGAGCCAGTCGAGGAGCTCGGAGGTCGAGGGCTTCTTCTTCAGGCCCGGCACCTCGCGGGTCTCGAGGAAGACGCGCAGGGCCTCCTCGACGAGGCGCTGCTTGATGCCCGGATAATGCACCGCGACGATGGCCTTCAGGGTCTCGGCGTCGGGGAAGCGGATGTAGTGGAAGAAGCAGCGCCGCAGGAAGGCGTCGGGCAGCTCCTTCTCGTTGTTCGAAGTAATGATGACGATCGGCCTCTGAACAGCCTTGACCGTCTCGCCGGTCTCGTAAACGAAGAACTCCATGCGATCGAGTTCGGTCAGCAGGTCGTTCGGAAACTCGATGTCGGCCTTGTCGACCTCGTCGATCAGCAGCACCGGCCGCTCGGGCGCCGTGAAGGCCTGCCAGAGCTTGCCGCGGCGGATGTAGTTGGAAATGTCCGTGACGCGCGGATCGCCGAGCTGCGAGTCGCGCAGGCGCGAGACCGCGTCGTACTCGTAGAGACCCTGCTGCGCCTTGGTGGTCGACTTGATGTTCCAGGTCAGCAGCGGCGCGCCGAGGCCGCGGGCGATCTCTTCGGCCAGCACCGTCTTGCCGGTTCCGGGCTCGCCCTTCACCAGCAGCGGGCGCTCCAGCACGATCGCGGCGTTGACGGCGGTGGTGAGGTCCGAGGTCGCGACGTAGGAGGCGGTTCCGGTAAAGCGCATCAGGTGTCGTTTCCGCGAGATGTGACGGGCGGCTCGCTCCGAACACTTGTGCGCCCATGAGCCGCTGGATATATCTCCAGACATATGACGGAGGGCTTTTATGGACAACTCTCCTCAGAAGCGTGCCTTGCACACCTATCGCGCTAAGCTGGCCGAACGCGGCATGGCTCGTTTTGAGGTGCTCGGACGCGATACCGATCGCGCTCTGATACGGTCCGTGGCCCGCCACTTGGCCAAGGACGGACCTGAAGCGGTTCAACTGCGTCAAACCATCAGTGGAGTCGTGGATCCCGCATCCTCCGAGAAGGGCGGTATCTTCAGAGCATTGCGCCGTTCACCGCTCGTCGGCGTCGAACTCGACCTGACTAGGCCGCGTATCGCAGAGCGTGACGTCGATCTGTGACGCGCTTTCTGCTCGACACGAACATCATCAGCAATTCGCTCAAGCCTGCCCCGGCACCTCGACTTGCGGAATGGATGGCTGAGCAGCGGAGCGACAGCCTCTTCATCGCTTCGATGACCGTGGCGGAGTTGCAGCGGGGTATTCTCAGTCTTCAGCCTGGGAGAAAGCGCGCGACACTGCAGCATTGGTTGGAAGGTCCCGGAGGACTGCTGGCGCTCTTCGCAGGCCGGGTGCTGCCGTTCGATACGAAGGCTGCCCTCGCCTGGGCAGCTCTCATGGCGGACGGACGGAAAGCAGGGCGACCCCGCTCTCCTCTCGATATGATCCTGGCAGCGACCGCTGATGTCCACGGCTGTATCGTTGCAACGGACAATGAGCGTGACTTCGAAGGTCTTCGGTTCATGAATCCGCTTCGACCCGCGGATACGCGGCAGTAGCGGTGGAACGCGCTACAGCGACTTCCCGTCGTGCCACACGCAGTTCGTGCCCAGAATCGCGAGGTTCACGTCCGATTTCTGCGGCTGCGGCAGGATCTTGCCGTCCATGGCGACGTCGATCTTGATCTCGACCTGGCCCTTGGCCTCGTTCGTGCGGCGCGAGAAGTAGCAGTATTGCTGGTAGGGCTTCTCCTCGGACGGCTTGAAGTTCCAGCCGGTGACGATCTGGCCGTCGAGGTAGGGCACCTGCTTGAACACCGTGAAGGTGGTGTTCACCGGCGCCTTCGAGTTCGGGGCGGAATCCGCGCCGAGCTGGGCCTTGGTCGGGGTCGGCACGGACGACTCGCGCTGCGCCGGAAGGCCTTCGAGCTTCAGGGTGTTGTCGGTGAGCGTGACCTCGCCCTTGGTCTTGAGCGTGACGTCCGACAGAGCCGTCTGCATGGCGGCGGCGATTTTCTCGGCCGCCGAGTCGAACTGGTTCATGTAGGCCCAGCCGTAGGAGGCCGCGCCGATGCCCACGCCGGCCAGCGCAACGAAGATCCCCGCGCCGATCGCCCGCTGCATGAAGGCGCGGGCGAAGATCATGCGCGCTTCCGCCCGCAGGCGGCCGTTCACGTTCTGGGCGAGGACGAGGTTCTCGTGCGTGCCCGGCGTATGGATGCTCATGCGGTGGCTCCCGCGCTGGAGGCCGGCATGTTCGACTGGACGAGCGGAGGCTGGCGCCGCTCGGCCTGCCGGTCGATCGGGATGATGGAGCCCGACGCCGCAACCGTCGGCGGTACCATCGGCCGCGGATTGCTGAGCTGCTGCTCCTCCCGCAGGGCGTCGGTGATCGAGGCGAGCAGGTACGGCGTCGCCTCGGCCGAGACGTCTGCGCCGAGGTCGTCCTCGTCCATGAAGGTCCGGCGCACCGAGACCGCCGACAGCGCCAGGATGGTCGAGGCGAAGGCGGCGCACAAAGCCGGCACGAACACGAAGATGCGCAGGAAGGCGTGGACCTGCGCGTCGGTGACCTCGATCGGGTCGACGCCGTAGACCATGGCGGTGAAGCTGTGCAGCTGCGAGCGGTTGACGGCGTTGCGGTAGGCCTGCTCCGTATCGGCGACCTTGCGGTCGGCCGCGCCGCGATCGATCCCGGCGCGCGCCTGCCGGGCGGATTCGAGATCCTTCGTCACGGCGCCGCGGTCGGCACCCGCCTTGTTGACGGCCGCGTTCAGCGTGGCGACGCGGGGGTCGGCCACGCATTTCAGGTTCGAATAGGCCTTGCCCTTGCTGTTGGTACCGGAGATGCGCTCGCAGCGCTGGGCCGGCAGGCCGGCAAGCTGCGAGGCGTTCTCGCCCGAGCGCTTCTCGATCTGCTCCAGCTCGTTCGTGTACTGCGTCACGCGGGCGTCGGCCGCCGCGATCCGGGTATCGATGGAGGCGCGGTCGTTCTGCGCGTCCTTCATCGCGGTCTTCGCCTTGGCCGCGTCCATCAGGCGGGGATGGAACATCATCTCGCCGAGCTGCGAGACCGACTTGGTGGTCACGCCGGCCGCGAAGATGATGCCGAGGATGGCCAGCCCCTTGATGAACCAGGAGCGCTGCGTGCGCGCCAGGATGCCGAGCGGCACGCGGCAGAGCTCCACCGCGGCGTAGACCAGCGGCGCGAGCAGCATGAAGTGGAAGGCACGGTTGTCGCCGTCGCTGTAATAGTCGGCGAAGAGCCAAGCGCCGGCGAGCGATGCGCCGATGACCATGAACTCGACGAGATACGCGATCCCGACATAGCCCCACTTGATCTTGTAGCCGCGCTCGACGTCGCGCGCCTGTTTCCAGCGCTGGACGTCGAGGGCCCATTCGCGCCGCTCGCGGAGGACGTCCCGGCTCGGGGGCTGCTTGCGGAAGGTCAGCATGCGGTCAACTCGGGCTCGAAAGGACACGCCTGGCGCGATATTGAGGATTCGTTAACACGCTGGTTATGCGGGCATTGTGCCGAAGTTGTGCCGCATGCTGCGCGTGCGAACGAAGCGGTGGACGGTGGTTTTCGTGCATCACGGGGCACGGGGTACGGGCGCCCCGTGTGCGCTCCGGCACGCCGGCTGCCCGCGGGCTCGGCCATATCGGCCAAATCCCCGCTCGCGGCCGAATTCCGGTTGCCCCGCCATGGCTTGCCCCCTCATGATGCGACATCCGTCCTGCTTGCGGACGGTCGACCCTCGCTGCGAAGGCTGAGCAAGCACGCCGATGACCGATCCCACCGCTGCCGGGGCCCAGGTCGCCGCTGCCGGCGAGAATCTCGGGGCCTACCAGGAGGCCATCATCTTCCTGGTGACGGCGGGCGTGGTGGTGCCGCTGTTCCACCGCCTGCGGATCAGCCCGGTGCTCGGCTTCATCGGCGCGGGCGCGCTTCTCGGGCCCTTCGGCCTCGGGCGTCTCGCCGATTCCTATCCCTGGCTCGGTCCGATCACGATCGGGAACCGCGCCGAGATCTCGCATCTCGCCGAGTTCGGCGTGATCTTCCTGATGTTCATGATCGGCGTCGAGCTGTCCTGGGAGCGCCTGCGCGTCCTGCGCCGGCTCGTCTTCGGCCTCGGCTCGATCCAGGTGATCGCCTCGGCCACCGTGATCGGCGGCCTGCTCGCGGCCACCGGGCAGTCGGCGGCGGCCTCCATCGTCGTCGGGATCGGGCTCGCCCTCTCCTCGACCGCCGTGGTGCTGCCGGTGCTCGCCGAGCAGAAGCGGCTCAACACGCCGGCCGGCCGCACCAGCTTCGCCGTGCTGCTGTTCCAGGACCTCGCCGTCGCCCCCGTCCTGTTCGCCATCGCGGTGCTCGGCCGCAACGACGGCGCCAATGTCGGCAGCGCGCTGGCGCTGGCGCTCGGCCAGGCGGCGGTGGCGATCGTCGTCATCGTCATCGCCGGCCGGCTGGCGCTGCGCCCGCTCTTCCAGCTCGTGGCGCGCACCAAGAGCCCGGAGCTGTTCATGGCGGCCTGCCTGCTCGTCATCGCGGCGACCTCGCTGACGGCGGCCGCGAGCGGCCTCTCGATGACGCTCGGCGCCTTCGTCGCCGGCCTTCTGCTCGCCGAGACCGAGTATCGCCGCGCCATCGAGGCGACGATCGATCCGTTCAAGGGCCTGCTGCTCGGCGTGTTCTTCGTCTCGGTGGGCATGAGCCTCGATCCGGCCCAGCTCGTCGCGGCCCCCGTGCTGATCCTCGGCCTCGCGGTCGCGCTCCTCGTGGTGAAGGGCGCGGTGATCCTCGTCGGCGCCCGCATCATGCGGCTGTCGAAGCCGGTGGCGTTCGAGACGGCCCTGCTGCTCGGCCCCGGCGGCGAGTTCGCCTTCGTGCTGCTCGGCGGCGCCATTGCCGGCGGCCTCGTGCCGGAGGCGCTCGGCCAGACGGCGCTGATCGTCACCACCGTGACCATGATCGCGATCCCGCCCCTTTCGCTGCTCGCCCGCCGGATCGGCCGGCGCTCGACCAAGACGAATCTCGGCCGGGCGCGGGCCGAACCGCCGCCGGATGCGCAGGCGGATCGCGTCATCGTCGCGGGCTACGGCCGCGTCGGCCGCCTCGTCGGCGAGATGCTGAAGCGCCACAAGATCCCGTTCATCGCGCTGGATTCCGACCCCGTGCGCGTCGCCGAGCAGCGCCGCCTCGGCAACCCGGTCTATTTCGGAGATTCCTCCAGCACCGAGCTACTGCGCCGCTGCGACATCGCCACGGCGCGCGCCCTCGTGGTCACGCTCGATTCCTCGGCGGGTGTCGAGGCCGTGGTGCAGGCGGCCCGGGCCGAGCGGGCCGACCTCACCATCGTCGCCCGCGCCCGCGACGCGCGGCATGCGACGGAACTCTACGAGATGGGCGTCGACGACGCGGTGCCGGAGACCATCGAGGCCTCGCTCCAGCTCTCGGAAGCGGTGCTCGTCGATGTCGGGGTGCCGATGGGCCTCGTCATCGCCTCGATCCACGAGCGCCGGGACGAGTTCCGCACCATGCTGAAGCGGAAGGAAGCCGAGACCCGGCCGGTCTTCCGGGCGCGGCGCACCATCGGCAAGACCCTGGACGCGAAGGGATCGGACGGAAAGGCCGCCGACGCGAAGGACGACAAGGCCAAGGCGGGAATCGGCAAGACGGCCTGATTCAAGACGGCCTGATTCAAGAGGGATCGAACCCGCAGGCTTCGGTCAGTCGTCGCGATCGCCATAGAGATCGTCGCCGTCCTCCGTCGACGGAGGCGGCGCCTGGAACCCCTGCTCGCCCGCGAGGCTGCAGCGATAGACCACCTCGTCCGGCGCGCCCATGGCGGCATTGAGCGGCACGGCCACCGTGTCCCCGTGGAAGCGCCACTTGCGGGTGCCCTTGTCCCAGTAGAGCCACACGGTCTCCTCGTGGCCCTTCACGTCGAACACCGCCGCCTTCTTCGACATGGCCCGCACGGTGCGGGGCTCGTAGAGGCCCTTGCGCCGATAGGCCTCGCGGAACTGCGGCGGCTGCCGCTCGATGAGGGTGTTGTGCACGATCTGAATCGTGGCGCCCGGCTTCCGCAGAAACCGTTTGAAGTCACTCAAGGAACGCAAGACGACGGTCATCTCAACCATCCGGTCGACAAGTCCAGGTACGCAGGACTCTTGTTCAATGACTTGATTGTCAGCTTCGTGACGGAGTCGATGACTCTCCAAAGCCGCACCCTCGACATATCCACCGGATTCCGATTCTTTCCACAGATGAGTGCATTCTCCTGCTGCCAAGCTTGCCGGATCGTTAGCCAAGTCACGAGAATTGCTTGCGCTTCCCTCACGCCGACGTGACCGGGCGGGCCGGGCTTGACCCCGGCGGCAGCCTCGGGTGGTGTCGCCCGCGATGCTGCTGAACCTCTTCACCGCCCTGCGCGAGGCCAAGGTCCCGGTCACCCTGCGCGAGCACCTGACGCTGCTCGACGCGATGGACCGCGATCTTGCGGAGAAGAGCGTCGAGGAGTTCTACCTCCTTGCGCGCGCCGTCCTGGTGAAGGACGAGCGCAACCTCGACCGCTTCGACCGCGTCTTCGGGCAGGTCTTCAAGGGCGTCGAGACCGTGGGCGAGGCGATGGAGCCGGCCGCCATCCCCGAGGAATGGCTGCGCAAGCTCGCGGAGAAGTACCTCACCGACGACGAGAAGGCCGAGCTGAAGGCGCTCGGCTGGGACAAGCTGTTCGAGACCCTGAAGCAGCGCCTCGCCGAGCAGAAGGAGCGCCACCAGGGCGGCTCGAAATGGATCGGCACCGGGGGCACCTCCCCCTTCGGCGCCTACGGCTACAACCCGGAGGGCATCCGCATCGGCCAGGACGGCAACCGCAACTTCCGTGCGGTGAAGGTCTGGGACAAGCGCGAGTTCAGGGACCTCGACGACGGCGTCGAACTCGGTACGCGCACCATGCGGATCGCGCTCCGGCGGCTACGCCGCTTCGCCCGCACGGGCGCGGCGGAGGAACTCGACCTCGACGCGACGATCCGCGAGAGCGCCCGCCAGGGCTATATCGACGTGCGGCTGCGCCCCGAGCGGCGCAACGCCGTGAAGGTGCTGCTGTTTCTCGACGTCGGCGGCTCGATGGACTGGCATGTCGGGCTCGCCGAGGAGCTGTTCTCGGCCTGCCGGAGCGAATTCAAGCACTTCGCCCATTTCTACTTCCACAACTGCCCCTACGAATCCGTTTGGACCGAGAACCACCGCCGCCACGACGAGCGCACGCCGCTGCTCGACGTGATCCGAACCTACGGCCCGGATTACCGCGTGGTCTTCGTCGGCGACGCCGCGATGAGCCCCTACGAGATCGCCATGGCCGGCGGCTCGGTGGAGCATTGGAACGAGGAGCCCGGCCAGGTCTGGCTGACCCGCGTGCTGGACCACTTCCCCAAGGCCGCCTGGCTCAACCCGGTGCCCGAGGCGCACTGGGCCTACACCCAGTCGATCGGCATGATGCGCCGGATCTTTTCGGAGCGGATGTTCCCGCTGACGCTCGACGGGATCGATGCCGCGACGCGGGCGCTGCTGAAGTGAGCGATCTGCTGCGCTTTGCCCAGGCTCTCGGCACCCGGACGCTCAGCCCTGCCGGGCCGGCGTCGTCACGGTGAGCCCGTCCAACTCGGGCTTGATCCGGATCTGGCAGGACAGGCGCGAGGTCGCGCGCACGTCGGAGGCGAAGTCGAGCATGTCCTGCTCCATCGGCTCGGAGGGGCCGACGGCCTCCATCCAGGCGTCGTCGACATAGACGTGGCAGGTCGCGCAGGCGCAGGCGCCGCCGCACTCGGCGTCGATACCGGGGACGTTGTTGCGGATCGCGGTCTCCATCACGGTGGATCCGACCTGACCGTCGATCGTGCGGGCCGTGCCTGCGTGATCGACGTAGGTGATCTTGGGCATGCCTTGCTCCGCGGTGGTGCCGATGCGCCTGAGCGCGTTTCTAATGCCTTCGCGCCGCTTGTTGGCGGGGCGCGGGCCGGAATGCAAGCGCAGACGGAGGGCGCGGGCCGCCTTCGGGCGCCTACGCCGCAGCGGACGAGGGCCGCGTGATCCGGCAGAGCCTTAGAGCCGCCCGGCGAGAGCCGCGAGCGTCTCGTCGACGGCGATCGCCAGCGCCTGGATCGGATAGGCCGCCGCCGGGCTCCCGGCCCGCAGCGCGTCCTCCGCCTCGGACGCCCGGGCCGCGACCCGCGCCGCGCCGACGCCGAGCGCCGAGCCCTTCAACGTGTGGGCGAGATCGGCCCGGTCGCCGGCCTGCAGGGCGGCGTTTTCGAGGCCCGGCATCAGTCGCCGACACTGCTCTTCGAACAGGCCGAGAAGCTCGTCGGCGAGGGCCTCGTCGCCGAAGGTCTGGGCGTCGAGATGGGCCCGATCGAGGAGCGTTTCGTCGGCCAAGTCCGTCTCCCGACTCCGTTTTCCGGATCGCGTTATGATTTCGGACCGATCTGTCCACAGCCGAGGTTCGGCGGCGGCGCACCGTTTAAGCGTTGGCGCGTCACGACATAAGTAGCCCCTCCGGGCGCTTGCACCGGCGTGGTAACCATTCCGTTAAGGTTTTTGTTCGCTGCCGCGGCGCTCGGGTATCCGGCACCCGCAGCGGGGACTAAACTTCGAGGACAAACGGGTAAATCCGTCTCCGTTCGGGCTCGTCCCGGTGCGGAGACCATGCGTAACGAGGCGTTTCATGGCCACGGAAAAGAAGCTCAAGGATCCGGCGGAGGCCGCTCTCTCCGCGATCGAGCAGGCCCTGGCCCTGGATATGTCGAATCTCGACCTGTCGTCCGACGGCCGGGCCAAAGGCGCCTTCGCCGAGCCGCCGATGGGTCTGTCCTTCGACGACGACGTGGCGCGTCCGGCCAACGACCGCGTCGAGCCGCGCATGCCCGACGTCGGCGACAACGACCTGCTGAACGAGCCGAGCGGCCGCCTGGCGCCCCCTCCCCTCGATGTCGGCAGCGACCTGCCGCAGGCGCAGCGCGGCCGCTCACGCCGCGAGGGCGGCCTGCTGCCGCCCGACCGCTCCCTCGTCGCCAACGACGACCGCCAGAGCATCGGCGTCCTGCAGCAGACCCTGCGCGTCCGCCCCTCGCGCAAGCCTTACGTGTTCGCGGCGATCTTCTCGTTCCTGTGGCTGAACGGCCTGATCGCGCTGGCCTGGAACCAGTCCGGCGGCGACCTCAAGAGCTACATCACGGGGCTCACCGCCCTGCAGGCCGCCGTCGGCGCGACGGCGTTGGGCGGGCCGATCCTGTTGTTCCTGATCACCGCGATGCTCGCGGTCCGCGCCCACGAGATGCGCCTCGTCGCCCGCGCCGTCGGCGAGGTCGCGATCCGTCTGGCCGAGCCCGAGTCGTTCTCGACCGACGCCGTGCTGACCATGTCGCAGACCGTACGCCGCGAGGTCGCCGCCGTCGGCGACGGCGTCGAGCGGGCGCTGGCGCGGGCCGGCGAACTGGAGACCCTGGTGCGCGGCGAGATCGCCACCCTGGAACGGGCCTATTCCGACAACGAGATCCGCATCCGCACCCTGGTCGACGAGCTGGTCGCGCAGCGGGAATCCATCGTCGCCAACGCCGAGCGCGTGCGCGGCGCCATCACCGGCTCGCATCAGAACCTCAGCCAGGAGCTCGAAGGCGCCGCCGAGCGCATCGTCAGCGCCGTCACCGGCGCGGGCGACCGCGTCACCGGCGCCCTGGAGAGCCGCGGCGAGGCCATCACCGGCGCGCTGGGCGAGGCCGGCGACCGTGTGGTCGGGCTGGTCTCGACGCGCGGCGACGAGCTGATCCAGCGCCTGCTCGCCACGAGCGAGGGCGTGCGCGCCGGTATCGCCGAGTCCGGCGACAGCATGACCCGCACCTTCGAGACCCGCGCCGGCGAGGTCGCCCGCGCCTTCGAGGCTGCGAGCGGTAGCCTCACCGCGAGCCTGTCCGACCATGCCGGCACGGTCTCCCGTGCCCTCCAGGAGACCGGCTCGGGCGTCATCACCATGCTCGGCCGCCAGGGCGGCGAGGTCCGCGAGAGCTTCGAGCGCTCGGCGCAGGAGCTGGAGGCGGCCTTCCTCACCCGCGGCGGCGAGCTGTCGGAGCGCTTCGCCGCGACCGGCTCGGAGATCACCGCGCGCTTCGCCGACACGGGCGACGCCTTCCGCCGCGACTTCACCGCCGCCGGCCTGTCGCTCACCGACGACATCGCCGCCCGCAGCGCGGCGCTTCGCAACGAGATCGAGGCGGCCGGCGCCGGCGTCTCCGACACCATCGACGCCCGCGGCCGCGACGCCCAGGCCGCCCTCGCCCTCACCGCGAGCGGCGTGGTCGAGGCCTTCACCGCCCGCGCCGGCAGCGTGCGCGACGAACTCACCGCGTCGGCCGAGCGCATCGCCGGCACCGTCGGCGAGCGCGGCGCGGAACTCGCCGACCGCATCGAGGCGGCCGCACACCGCCTCCACGAGACCGTCACCGTCCGCGGCAACGAACTCGGCAACGGGCTCGACGCCTCGGCCGAACGCGTCTCCGGCCTGATGGCCCAGCGCGGCCGCGAGGCCGTCGCCGAAGTCGAGGCCGCCCTCGCCCGGATCGGCGGCACCTTCGAGAGCCACGCCGACGACGCCGTCGCCCGCTTCCGGGACAGTGCCGACAGCGCCGGCGGCGCCGTCGTGCAGCGCCTGGCCACCGCCTCGCTGCGCTTCGAGGAGGCCTCCAACGGCCTGCGCCAGGCGGCCGACGACTCGGCCGGCCATGTCGAGGCCCGCACCGTCCAGATCCTGGACCGCTTCCGGCAATCCGCGCAGGGCGTCGCCGGTGAGATCGGCACCCGCACGGACGCCTCGCTCCAGGCCGTCGAAGCCGCCATCGCCCGCCTCGGCGACGGCCTCCAGGCCCGCGCGGAAGAGGCGACCGGCGCTCTCGCCTTCGCCTCGGCCGGAATCGGCGAGGCGCTCGGCGCCCGCATCGGCGAGCTGGAATCGCGCTTCGGCCAACATGGCGACAGCCTCACCGGCCTGCTCTCGACCCATACCGACGACGCGCAGAACCGGCTCGCCTCGGCCGGACACGACATCGTGCTGGCGATGACGACCCAGGCCGCGCGCATCAACGACGTGCTGACCCGCAGCGGCACCGCCTTCGCCGAGACCGCCGACGGCCATGCCCGCGCCGTCGACGACGTGCTCAACAACCGCCTCGCCGCCCTCCAGGAGACCATCGCCCGCGGCGACATCCTCGCCGACAGGATCTCGCGCGATACCGGTGCGCTGGCAGGCACGGTGGGCGGCCATCTCGAGCAGATGGACCGGATCATCACGGTGCAGGGCCAGTCGATGGCCGACCGCATCGCCGAGCGCACCCGCGAGGCGCGCGAGGCCGTCGAAACCCATCTCGGCCAGCTGGAAGCGCGCTCCGCGCAGCGGTCCGACGAGATCCGCGCCACCATCACGAGCCTCGTCGGCAGCGTCGACACGCAACTCGGTGCCCGGGCCGGCGAGATCGGCGAACGGATCGAGCGCCACGCCGCGGAACTCGTCTCCCGTCTCGACGAGAGCGCAGGCCGCCTCGACACCGGCGTCCTCAGTCGTCTCTCGGCCGTCGGCATCACCCTGGACGAGCGCACCCGCGCCCTCGACGAGACCCTTGCCGGACGTGCCGGCGAGATCGGCGCGCGGATCGAGCGTCAGACCTCCGATCTCGTCGCCCGCCTCGACGAGAGTGCCGGCCGCATCGACAGCGGCGTGCTGAACCGCCTCGCGGCCGTCGGCGCCACGCTGGAGGAGCGCGCCCGCGCCCTCGACGAGACGCTGGGCGCCCGCGCCGGCGAACTCGGCGCGCGCTTCACCCAGCAGACCTCCGACCTCGTCGCCCGCCTCGACGAGAGCGCCAACCGCTTCGACACCGGCGTGCTCAGCCGCCTCGACGCCGTCGGCACCACGCTGGAAGAGCGTGCCCGCGCCCTCGACGAGACCCTCGACGCCCAGGCGGTCGATGCCGTCCGCCTGATCGAGGCGCGCCTGCGCGCCGCCACCGACGACCTGTCGAACCGCACCCGCGAGATCGTCGCCTTCGTCGAGACCCGCAGCGGCGGCACCAGCCAGGCGCTGGCCGGCCATGCCGACGCGATCCGCCGCGCCTTCGACGAGCGCACCGACGCCTTCAACCAGCTCTTCGACGCGCGCACCGCCGCGATGGCCTCGACCATCGACGAGCGCGGCAACCTCGTCGTCGGCTCCCTGAACGGCCGCGTCTCCGAGATCGCGCGCCTGTTCGATGGCGGCGGCGCCTCGCTGGCGCAGGCCCTCGACCAGCGCGGCCAGACCATCCTGTCGAGCCTGCGCGCCATCGTCGACGAGGCCGACCGGCTGCTCGGCGACGGCGCCGGCCGCCTTGGCGAGGCGGTCGCCACCCGCACGCACGAGATCCGCGACCTGCTCGACAGCCGCACGCAGGACCTGGCCCGCGTCGTCCAGGAGGGCACCGGCACCATCCGCGGCCAGCTGGACACCGGTACGGACGCCTTCCGTGCCAGCGTCGACGAGCGCGTCCGCGGTATCCAGTCCGTCCTCGACAGCCATGCCGGCGAGGTCCGCGGACTGCTCGACAGCCATGCGAGCGCGCTCGGCGAGGGCTTCGACAGCCGGATCCGGCCGCTGCACGAAGGGCTTGCCGGCAAGGCCCGCGAGTTCCTGTCCGTGGTCGAAGCCGGCCTCGGCCACACCACCGGCGCGATGGAAACCCGCACCAACGCATTGGCCGCGATGTTCGACGACCGCCTCGGCCGGCTCGACGGCGTGTTCGAGAACCGCGTCGCGGCGCTGACCCAGCAGGTCGACCAGCGTTCGCAAGGCCTTGCGGCCGTGTTCGACGAACGCCTGCAGGCGCTGGGCAGCCTCGTCGAGACGCAGGGCGCCGGCATCACCCGGGCCTTCGACGACCGCAGCCAGGACTTCACCAGCCGGATCGACAGCCGGATGAAGACCTTCGCCACCCTCGTCGCCTCGCGCGCCGACGCCCTGGCCGACGCCTTCGACGAGCGTCACGAGGCCTTCGCCGGCCTCGTCGACGAGCGCACCGCCCGCACCATCGCGGCGATGGACGAGCGCGTAAACAAGCAGGCGGCGCTCGCCGAGGCGCATGCCACGGCGCTGGCCCGCGTGCTCGACCAGCGCAACGAGGCGGTGGCCGCGCTGCTCGACAGCCGCAACGCCGCGGTCGCCGAGAACATGCGCCAGCGGACCGAAGCCGCCGCCGGCCTGATCGAGGCCCAGGTCGAGGATCTCGCCCGCCGCCTCGACGGCAGCGCCGAATCCGTCGCCCGCACCATCGCGGGCGGCACCGCCTCCCTCGTCGAGGCCATCGA
>NZ_VRVE01000085.1:0-17152 GCF_008040035.1 Methylobacterium sp. WL9 | reverse complement strand
GGCCCGGACGTCCAGGGTCGCCGTGACGCTGTCCGTGCCGGTGTCGATCCGGGCGAGCTGCCCGGCCTCCTGGCTGGCGACGAAGACCGAGGCGGCGGAGGCGGGAGAGGGCAGGGCGGCGAGCAGGCTGAGCAATAGCGCCGTGCCGAACCGGGCGGATCGCATCGCTGCGGCCGGTCCTCGTCCCGCACCGTCATCGCGAGCCGCAGGCGAAGCGATCCAGGGCCACACTCGCCACGTCGGCGCGTTGGCCCTGGATTGCTTCGTTCCGCTCGCAATGACGGGTGGGCATTCTTCCGCCTCTCCTCTCGATCCTGGGAAGGAGTGGGAGGTGGGGGTGGGTCCGCCGGGCTCCGATGCAGACAAGCGGAACCACCCCCACCCCTGGTCCCTCCCCACAAGGGGGAGGGGAACGAGGGAGGTGCTTCGCCCGTCCTTTGCTCCCACGAGACTCATTGGGTCGCGGCGCCCTCGACCTTGGCCTTCAACCCCTTGAGGCCATCACCGAAAAAGGCGTTCATCGCCGTCTTGCCGGCCTCGTCGGAGAGGTTCTCGGGCGGCTCGTTGCCAGTGTCGCCCCGGTAGAAGCGGCCCATCCATGCCACCTTCGAGCCCTCGCCGTCGGGGCTCACGGTGAGTGTCGCGGAGTAGGACGAGACCGGCAGCGCCTTCAGGTCGGCATCGCCCGAGCGATAGGAATAGGTGAAGCCCTCGGCCTTGTATTCGTCGAGGCTCTCCTTGAGGACGCCGCCGTTCTTGAGGGTGATCGTGCGGGTGCCGCCGTCCTTGCTCCCCTTGTCGCCCTCGCTCTTCTCGACGGCGGGGTGCCAGGCCTTGATGCCGGAGAAATCGCCGACGACCTTCCAGACCGCGTCCGGCTTGGCCTTGATGGTGATGGATTGGTCGATCTTCTGCGGCGTTGGGCCGTGGGCGAGGGCGGCGGTCGCGGCCAGGGCGAGGACGATCGCGGGTGTCGCAAGACGCATGGTTCAGGCTTTCTTCCAGCGGAGGGGACGGGAGCCGCCCCGCCGCACCAGCGCACGCAGCGGCCGGACGGCGAAGACGGCGAGCAGCAGCGCCAGGGCGGCGCTGCCGAGGAGAGGGCGGAGATCGAGGCTGCCGGGAAGCGGGCGGGGCGTGCCGGCGTCGAGCAGCGGCCGCAGCAGGCCGCCGGGGCCGTCGAGATGGGCGTAGGCGAGGCCGGTCTCGCCCGCGAGCGTCTTCAGGTACGGCTCGCGCACGGAGGACAGGTGCTCGGTGCCCTTCGCGGCCGTACCGCCGAAGGGGGCGTTGCGGGCGTCGTAGCCGGGGCGGTTCTCGGCGTCGGTGGGCGGAGGCCCGAAGCGATTCTCCTGCTGCACGTCGGTCTCGCCGTAGAAGCCGGTCTCGCGCCCGCGATCGTCGAATTTCGGGATCTGCGCGAGCGCGGTGCCGCCCGCCCCGACGATCAGCCCGCGCACGGCCCCGGCCTTGCCCTCGTAGCTCGGGCCGCCGATGCTCGGGAGCGGCGGGGCCTCTTGCCCGTCGGTGATGAAGACGAGGTCGGTGCCGAGGCTCGCCGCCATCTCGATGGAGCGGAACAGTCCGGCCGAGATGCGGCTGTCGCCCTCCCAGGCCATGCGCCAGTCGAGCGACCCCAGCGCCCCGTCGAGGGGCGAGAAGTCGCGGCAGACCTCGATCGGCGTGAACAGCAGGAAGGGGCGGCGCTCGGTGAAGATCGCCAGCGCGAGCCGCGAGCCGCACGGCAGCTGGCTCACGAGTTCGCGCAGGGCCGCCTTGGCGGTGTCGAGACGGCTCGCCGCGGTTCCGTCGGCGCGCTGGTAGTCGCGCACGTTCATGCTGCCCGTGATGTCTACCACGGCCAGCATCTCTATGCCGTCCCGGGTGAGCGGCACGGTCCGCACCGCGAAGGTCGCCAGGACTAGACCCGTCACCACGGCAAGCGCCTGCAGGCGACGATCGCACAGGTTGTGGACGAGGGCGCTTCTCACGGTGCGCCCCGCGGCTGGCCGGGAATGTCCGTCCAGATCTTCTTGGGCTCCGCCTTCAGGTCGTCGCCGTGCTTGCGGTCGAAATCCGGAAAATCCCGGATGAGGCGCGAGGCGACGTCGAGATTGAACTTCGCGTCCCAGAACTCGGGCCGCGCCTGCAGCGCCCGCCGGTAATCCTGCCGCGCCAGGATCACCAAAGGCCCGGCCGGATCGATGTCGTTCCGCGTCAGATGCTCGAAGGCCTGCCGCAGGCGGGAATTCGCCATCGCGTAGCGCGCCCGGGCGGAGACATCTGCTTCCTCGCGCCGTTCCAGCGTCTGGACCAGCCCCTCCGCCTCCTCCAGCCGGTCGCGGCGGGACAGGACCTGAATACGGGCGAGCAGGACCTGGGAGGGCGCCTCGGCGCCGACCGCGACATCCTTGTTCTGCGCGAGGTCGGCAATGGTCCGGTTCGCCTGCGCCGTGCGCCAAGCCATTGCCGCGCAAGCGAGAGCTGCGGCGGCGAGCACGATCGGCAGGGCGAGGAGGAGGGCGGGGCGGGCGCGGCCCCAGGCGCCGGAGAGACGCCCTTGCAGCGATCCGCGCGGGCTGGGACCCGAGAGGGCGAAGGGACCTGAGCTCATGCGGCGAGCCTTCGCTCTTCGGTGATGTCCCGGGGTGTCGGCGAACGTGTCATCCGGCGGCGCTCGGCCCGTCCCGGATCGGCTTCCAGGAGCTTGCCCGCGAGCAACACCAGCAGCCCGAAAGCCGCCAACGCGTAGGCGAAGGGCGTCAGGTCCCGGCGAGGGCGTTGCTCCGTATAGGGAATCGGATCCCGCTCGAGGCTCTCGATCTGGCGGATCGCCTCGGCCACGGCCTCCGGCCCCTCGGCCTCGAAGGCGCGGTAGGGCGTGCCGAGGCTCTTGAAGAACAGGTCGAGATGGCGCTCGGGGGCGGCCTGAGGGGTGTCCTCGCCGGCAGGCTTGTCGCGGATCGAGGGCGAACCCTTGGTGCGCAAGAAGAGCCAGTAGAGGTTCGGCCGGATCTTCGCGAACTCGGCGCGCAGGGCGCCCTGGATCTTCGGATCGATCACGGCCGCGCCGTCGGAGACCAGCAGCACCGCACGGGAGATCGAGGCCGCCTCCGCCCCGAATTGCGAGAGCGCCATGGCCAAACCGCGGGCGACGTTGGTGTAATCGAGGCCGGGCCGGTCGATGGCGCCGATGGCGGCGCGGACGGCGTCGTGGCGGTCGGTCATCGGCACGACGAGCATCGGTGCGGTCGAGAAGGCCGTGACCGCGAACTGGTCGTGCGCGCGGCTGCCGACGAAGTCGCCGAGCAGACGACGGGAGGCCGCGGCCTTCGACTCCTCGGCTCCCGAGGGCTGCTTGCCAGCGAATGTCTCGTTCATGGAGCCCGAGCGGTCGATCAGCATCGAGACCTGTGCGCCGATGCCGGTGCGGGTCACCGTCTCGCCGGAGCGGTAGGGGCCGGCGAGCGCCAGGATCAGGCCCCCGATCGCGAAAAGACCCGCAAGCTTCAGCGCCCAGCCGATCGCTCGCGACACACCGTCGAACGGCACGGCGGCGATGGCGGAGACGGCCGTCCGGCGCTGGCTCGACGCGACGAGCGGCAGAAGCGCCAGCGGCAGCAGCCACAGGACGAGGGGCAGGGTCGTGCCGAAGCGGGAGAGCAAGGTCATCGCTCAGCCTCCCGCCGTCCGCTCGGCTGCGGCGAGATCCCTGGCCACCGTTTCCGCGTCGCGCAGCGACCATTGGCTGCGCGCTGCGGACGTTTCGCGGCCGAAAAAGGCGAGCCGCGAAGCCGTGAAGAAGCCGGCGAGACCGCTCTGCTGCGGCCGATAGGCGGGATGCCGGTCGAGGAAGGCCGGCAGGTCGTCGGCAAGCACGCGCCGCCCGTCCGTTTCATCGAGCCCGCGATGGAGCGCGATCAGCGACTCGCGATAGGCGGCATCTTGGTCGGGCCGTCGCGCGAGGATGCGCAGGCTGCGCTGGACCCCTGCGAAGGCGCGGCCCCGGCGTTTGCCGAACGGAATCCAGGCGCGGTCGCGTGCAAGCAGAGCGAGTGTCAGCAGCGCAAGGGCCGCGAAGGCCCCGGCCCAGCGCAGCAGGGGCGCCATGTCCATCGGCGCGGCACGCCCGTCCGGCCGCATGTACTCGGTCGGGTCCTCGCGTGGGGGCGGCTGCACCTCGCGCAGGGGCGACACGTTGATCGACCAGGCCGGCACCTGCGCTTTCGCCGTCGTCACGCCGTCCTTACGCTCGCTCGCGACGGTGAGCGCGAAGCCCGGGATTTCCAGGGCGCGGGCGTCGAGCGCCGCGTAGAACGACTGGTAGGTGAGGTTGAGGCGGATGCGCCGTGCATCGCCCTGAGCGGTGCTCTCGATCGCGATATCCCGGAGGTCGAGCCAGTAGGTCACCGGGCCGGGCTGCGGCAACGAGGCGGCCTGCACGGCGAAGCCGTCGTCGACGACGATGTCGACCTGAACCCTCACGAGGTCGCCGACGAAGTAGCCGAAGGGGCGCGGCGTCCGCACTTCCACCGAGCGCACCTGCGCCTGCAGGGTGTCCGGAAGGGCGATCAGAACGAGGAGAAGGAACGCGAGGCGCAGCATCATCGCCTCAGGTCGTCATGAGGTGGCGGCTCAGCATCTCGGCGTCGAAGCGGGCTTCGAGCCGGAAGGGCGAGCGGCCATAGGTCGAAGCGATCCGGCGCAGGGTGTCGAGGCGCTCCCGCTCCCGCGCATGCCAGCGCCGGCGCAGGCTCGGGCGCATGAACACGGTCCGCCTGCCGCCGCCTTCGAGATCGTCGAACTCCATCAGCCCGAACGACGGTAGCGCCTCGTCTTCGGACGCATCGGCGAGGAGCACCGGCACGACGTCGTGCAGGGCAAGTCCCGAAAACACCTGTTCGATGAGCGCCTCGGGCCAGCGAAAATCGGAAATCACGAAGACGAGCTTCGGCCGTCCGGCGAGCCGGCGCGGAACCTCCGCCAGTCCACGCGCGCTCGCACCCCGGCAGTGCATGTCGCCGATCCGGGCGGCATGCTCCATCGCGATCCCCTGCCGGCGGGTAGCCGGCAAAAACACGTCCTCACGGATCGCGTCGTCGCAGCCGATCAGACCGAAGGCATCGCCGATACGCGTCGCGGAGGTGGCGAGGCCGGTGCAGAGATCGGCAACGAGCGCCATGCGGTCGGCCTCACCGCGGAAGCGCATGGAGGCGGACAGGTCGACGAGTGCCCAGACTTCGATCGCGGTGCGCGTCTCGAAGCGGCGGACATAGGTGCCCTCGAACGGATCGCGCAAAGTCGCGCGGATGTCGATGCGGCGCGCATCCGGCAACCGCAGGAACGGCACCTGATCGCGAAACGTGCCGAGCCCGCCGGCATCGCGGCCGCGGTGGGCGCCGACGACGCTGCCGCCCGGCCGCCAATGGGGAAGATAGACGACCTCGCCCGTGCTCACGGTGCCGGCACCGTCTCGAACACCGCGCGGATCAGGCCCGGCACGATGGTCTCGCGGCGCATCTCGTAGACCGGCTCGAGGAAGACGCGGTGGGCCATCACCTCGGGGAACACGTCGCGGATGTCCTCCGGCACGAGGAACTCGCGGCCTTCGAGCCAGGCGCGAACGCGGGCGGCACGGACCAGGAAGGCGAGACCGCGGGGCGAAGCGCCGCCCTTGATCAGTGCCGTCATGTCGACGCCGGGCAGGCGGATGCCGGCCTCGGCGGGCCGTACCAAGGCCTCCCATAGGGCGACGACGTAGGCTTCGATCTCCGGCGATGCCTTGATCGAGTGCTGGATCGCGTTCGCGATACCCGAGACGGCAGCATGGTCGATGACGCTGGCCTCGATGGCTTCGACCAGGGCATCGGTGTCGTGGAAGCGAGGATCGAAGACGAGGTCGCGGCGAGCCTGAGCATCACGCGGGGCCTCCATCCCGATCTCCATCAAGAAGCGGTCGCGGGCGGCTGCCGGAAGTTCGAAGGTTTCTTCGCGCTCGACGCGGTTGCGGTCGGCGAAGACCTGGAGATCGGGGAAGTGATACTCGCGATTGAAGGCGGTGAGGCTGCGCTCGGCCATCAGGCGCAGCAGCAGCGAATGCACTTGTGGCCGGGCGCGGTTGATCTCGTTGAAGAAGAAGACCGACAGGTCCTCGGCCTTGCGCAGGACCGGGCCGGGCTCGACCCGCGGGCGGCCGTCGTCGGCGAGGTAGGTGTGATAGATCAGGTCGGAGGGCATCATGTCGACGGTGCCTTCGACCCGCTCGTAGGCGCCGCCGAGCGCCCGGGCGACGGCCCGCAGCAGGGTCGTCTTGCCAACGCCGACATCGCCTTCCAGCAGCACGTGACCGCGGGCGAAGATCGCGATCGTCACGAGGCGGACGGCGCGTTCCTGCCCGACGACGGCCTTGCCGACCTCGCACTGGAAGCGGGCGGCGGTGTCGCGCCAATCGGTGAGCATCGCGTCGCCGTGGCGAATGGTGTTCATTGTCCTGAACCCTGGATTTTCTTGGCCTCCGTCCGAGGCGTCCGCGTGTCGCCGGAGCTTTACGGTTGCAAGGCGGACAATGCTCTCCTCCCCCTTGTTGGGAGGAGTTGGAGGTGGGGGCGGCTCCGCCTGCCTCCGACCGAGGCAAGCGGAACCACCCCCACCCTCGATCCCTCCCCACAAGGGGGAGGGAAGGTGTCACGGTCGGTCGCCGCGGGAACTGAAGACCCGACGGCTCTCCGCGCTTTCAGTTCGCCGAGGAGAACTTGGCGATGTCGTATTCGAACTTGCCGGTCTTCTTGGCGTTCTCGACGCGCTGCTTGTTGCGGTCTTCCATCTGCTTGATGGAGTCGGCCTGCTTAGCGACCTCCTTCGGGTCGTGCTTCGGGTCGTACTTCGAACCCGCGACCTTGTCGGGGAAGCCGGGCTTCGGCTCCCAGCAATTGCCGGCCGCCTTGCACTTCTGGCCGTCATAGGCCACCGCCGGCAGCGCCAGCGCCGAACCGACCACGATCGCCGCAGCGTAAACGAATGTCCGCATGATCATTCCTCCGTCTCTTCCCTGGTTGCGGCTCGGGCGCCGCTTATTCGTCGCGCCTGACCTACGCGACGTGCTCTTCGAGAACGATCATTCCAGCGGCTTGCACTGGCCTTTCTCGTCCTTCGAGAAGGTCTCGCCCTCTTTGTAGGGCTTGTAAGCTTTCTTCTGCTCGGCGCTGAGCCAGACCGCGTCCTTGGCCGGCCCCGTGTAGAGGTGCCGCACCCAGGTCACGACCTGCAGGATCTCGTCGGGGTTCAGGTTCTCGTTGTGCGGGCCCATCATGCCGTTGGCGCCGCCGAATATCGTCGAGAACAGTCCCTTATCTTCGGTGTTGGACGGATAGGTCCAGTAATTGTCATTGAGGCCGGGCCCGAGCTTGCCCTCCGCCAGATGGCCGTGGCAACCGGAGCAAGACGTCGCGAACAGGCTCTGGCCATTGCGCAGGCAAGACTTGTCCTCGAGATAGATGTTCTCTCCGGTCTCGAGGAACTTCTTGACCCCAGCTGTATCGCGGCCGCCTTCCTTACCCTGCGAGGTATCGAGGGTCTCGCCCGTCACGGTGTTCTGAAGGACGACCCCGGAACTCGGGGCGGATTGCGGCTGGGCGAAGGCGGGCAGGCTCACCGAGGCGGCGAGTAGCCCGAGAAGTGCAGCAAAACCCGTGTGTTTCAGCGTCATCGGTGTCTTTCGGTGCTCCGGTCCGATCCTCCGGCGGGGTCGTTCGCGCCCCGATCCGGAGTGGAATGCGTTGTGTCTGATCGAGCGAGGGTGGGTTCGCTCAGTTCGAGGCCGGCGTGGTCGGCACGCCCTCGTCCTTGAGGATCGCCTCGATCTTCGGCTTCGCCTTTGCGATGCCGGCGTCGAGGGCGTCGCGCAGGGCTTCGTCCCCCTTCCGCACGCCCATCGACTGGTCGAAGCTCTGCGGCATCTTCTGGCCGTCGCTGCGGACGGTGTCGTCGGGCACCAGCGTCATGCGCAGCGGCGTCGAGGATTCCTTGACGTAGCGGCCGACATCGGGCGCGAAGGCGACGGCGACGTCGGCCTTGTTGGTGGCGACTTCCGTGACCATCCGGCCGGAATCGATCTGGGTGTACTGGTTTCGGGCGGCCCGGAAGTTCACGAGCGAGTAGAGGTAGGCCATGTCCTCTTCGTAGCGCCCGATATCCTTGAGCATCGCCTCGCTCGGGGTGCCGAAGCCGACGACCATGTGGTCGACGCTCTTCAGGCGCGGATCGGCCCAGGACTTGATGTCGAGGTCCTTGTCGGCGCGGGTGATGAAGACGTAGCCGCTGCGATAGTAGGGCTTGGTGGTCAGCACGCGCGGATCGTCGCTGTCGAGACCGACGACGACATCGCAGAGCTTCTTCTCCAGGCCGTCGCGCACGAGGTAGATCGCGGCCTTGGAATTCCACACGAACTGGGGCTTGCGGCCCATGGCCTCGGCCACGGCGGCCGCGATCTTGTTCTCCAGGCCCGAACCGTCCTTCATCGAGAGCGGCGGCTGCTTTTCGGAGGCGCAGATGCGCAGAACCGAGGGGTCGGCCGGTGCGGCGTCCGCAGCCCTGGCCGGAGCCGTCGTGGTCTCGGAGGGAGGAACCTGCGCCTCGGACTCGCCGGCCGCGCGCGCGGCGGTTCCGGCTGCGAGGGCGAGAAGGGCCGCGGCGGAAACCGCAGCGAGATGTCGTCCAGTGACGAACCGCATGGTCTTGGAAACCCGTTTCCTCGTTGATCGTCTTTGCGGTTTGGGCGCGCGGCCGGGGTGGCGTTCCCCGAAGACCGTCGTTCATGCCGTTCCGCGTGGGAGGCTCCGCAGGTTCAAGACGAACCCGCGAAGCCCCATCGTTCAGGTCGACTTACTTGGAGACGAACTCACCGACGTTCGGGTCGTCGTAGGGACCCTTGCCGTTGAGGGAGAACACCACCACGCCGCCGCCCATCTGGGTGTAGTTGGCGAGCTTCTTGAAGGCGCCGACCGCGCCGAGACCGGCGGTCGGATCCTGAAGGTCGAACACTAGGCCGACACCCGGCCAGCCGCCGACGCCGTACATGATGGCGACGTACTGATCGCCCTTGTGGGTGTAGGTCATCGGGTAGCCGATGGCGCCGGACGGCAGCTTGAACTTCCAGAGAAGGTCGCCGTTGTCGGAGTCACGGGCCTTGATGTAGCCGTCCAGCGTTCCGTAGAGGACGAGGTCGCCGGCAGTCGCCGTCGTACCGCCCCAAACGGCGAACCGCTCCATCTTCTCCCAATTGAACTTGCCGGTGATCGCGTTGTAGCTCTTGATCTGGCCAAGTCCTTCGTAGTTCTGGCGGTCACCCTTCGGGCCCGGGTACATGTTCAGCGTCGCACCGACGAAGAACTGACCTGCGCGGTACGGAAGCATGAAGGGCTCCCAGTCCATGCAGATGTGGTTGATGCCCATGAAGAAGGCTTCACGCTTCGGGTCGTAGGAGTCGTGACCCTGGTTGTGATAGCCCATCGCCGAGGGACAGATGTCCTTGGCGAGGTGGTCCATGCGGGTGCCGTACTCGGGATCGCGCACCGGGGTGCCCGTCTTCAGGTCGACGGACTTGAACACGTTGACGGTGTCGTCGATCTTGTTGGCCGAGACCAGCGAGCCGTCGGTCCGGTCGAGCGTGTAGACGATGCCGTTGCGGTCCGGGTGGGTGAGAAGCTTGCGCATCTTCCCATCCTTGTCCTTCTGCTCGGACAGCATCATCACGTTGACGCCGGCGTAGTCCCACTCGTCGTGCGGCGTCTTCTGGTAGCCGAAGTGAGCCTCACCCGTATCGGCGTCGCGGCCGAAGATGGTCATGGTCCACTTGTTGTCGCCGGGACGCATGGTCTCGTTCCACGGCGCCGGGTTGCCGGTGCCGAAGTAGATCATGTTGGTGCCCGGATCGTAGGCGTACCAGCCCCAGTTGGTGCCGCCGCCGATCTTCCAGGCATCGCCCTCCCACGTCGCCGTGCCGAGGTCCTTCTGGCCGTAATGGGGGTTCTTGATGTTGAAGTCGGAAGCCAGCAGCAGGTCCTTGTCGGGACCGGTCGCGTAGGCGCGCCAGACCTGGGCACCGGTCTTCACGTCGTAGGCGGTGAGATAGCCGCGCACGCCGAGCTCGGCGCCCGAGGAACCGATGATCACCTTGTCCTTCACGACGTAGGGAGCGATCGTCAGGGTCGAGCCGACCTTGATGTCCGAGTTCTCGATCTTCCAGACCGTCTCGCCGGTTTCGGCGTTGAGCGCTGCGACGTGGCCGTCGAGCTGGGTCTTGAGGATCAGGCCCGGGGTCTTGCCGTCGCCGGGCCAGTAGGCGAGGCCGCGGTTGACGAGGTCGCAGCAGGCCACGGCGCGAGCGGCCGGGTTCTGCTTCGGCTTGTCCTGCCAGAGGATCTTGCCCGGATCGTCGAGACCGAGGGCGAAGGTGTAGTTCGGGAACGAGGTGTGGATGTACATCTTGCCGTCGACGACGAGCGGTGCACCCTCGTGACCGTTCAGCAGGCCGGTGGAGAACGTCCACGCCGGGCGCAGCTGCTTCACGTTGCTTTTGTTGACCTGCTTCAACTCGCTGTAGTTGTTTGAGTCGTAGTTCTTGCCGGGCATGACCCAGTTGTCATCGCTCTTCGAGAGTGTGACGAGCTTGTCGTCGGCCGCAGCCGCGATGCTCGACGCGGCGATCGGCGCGAACGCCACCACCGCCAACAGAGAAACCGAACTTAAGAGTCTGCTCATCCTGCGTCTCCTAGCCTGTCCGCCGCGTCTTTCGACCTCGCGGCCATGCGTGGCTATTTCCCTCACGGAGCGGAAGCACATCTCAATTGACCTTCGCCTTTACGGCTTGGTCTATAAGATCCAGCTAAGAATAACCGGTCTTATAAGAGATTTATTACTGCCTCTCGTCCTGTCATTTCTAGGCAGCACCGTGGACAAAAGTCTTTAGACACTTCGACATTTGTAGGCGGGAGCAACTGGCATTGACGCGCAGGGCAATGCGTAATGCTTCCTCTGCGCCCGTCTCGTGCTTGACGGTCCGACCTGTCCGTCGCACCACTTTGCCGGACGGTCCGGGGGGAGGTTCCGGCCGTCGGGGTGGAGTGGGCTGATGTTGCCACGGCCAGGGCGCGGGCAAGGTCTAGGCGGAATGCGACGTCTTCGCAGTCGCGAGATTTTACGCCGCGGCGCGTTCGTTCGGCTGCGTATGCTCGGAAATACTTGGATTAACCGCGCATCCGCTGCTTCGCGCTGCAACACGATCGTGGGCCGCGCGTGGCTTTCGGCGGCAACGCCCATTCTCTCCGGGCTGCTTGCAATGGGGATTCTCGGCGGCGGGATTGCGGTCGCCGCGCTCTATCCCCATGACGGCCGGCGCGACATGACCGGGGCCGACAATCAGCGTTATCTCGGCGCCGGCGTGCTGTATTGCCGGCGTCCGGACGGGGTGCCGCAAAAGGCCGCAGCGGCCTGGCTGATCGGCGATCCGTCGCTCGTCGTCCTGAATGCCCACAATTTCCGCAACCGGCGCATGGAGACGACCCGCGAAGTCTCGGACTGCTTCTTCCAGATCGGCGGCCGTAACCATGTTTTCGAATCGGGCAGTCTGCGACTCGGGACGCCGCCGGACGCCCGCTCGCTCCACATCACCGACGATTGGGCGATCCTGCGGCTGGCGATCCCGGTGGCAGGGCTCCTGCCGCAACCGGTTCCCGATGCTTCCGACCTGCCGACGGGAACCGCGGAGCGTCCCGTGGTCATGGTCTCCCCCGGCGGCCACGAGAACTATCGTGGCCCCAGCAGCCTGGAGATCTGCTTCGTGCGGCAGATCGATCCGCCGAGCGAGGACGAGATCCGCCGCGTCCGCCACGATTGTAACGACGGCTTCGGCGGATCCGGGTCGGGCCTGTTCGACGAGACCGGCCGGCTGCTGGCCATGCAGAGCGCCTCGCTCTCGATGAACGCGCGCCGGCCCTTCGACATCGAGTTCCACTACGGCTCTGCTCTGCTGTTCGAGGGCGATCTGCTCAAGGCGATCCGCGAGGAGATCGTGGCGATCGCCGGAACGACCCGCGTAACCCGCTGACGGTGCCGATGCCGTCGCGGCGGTGAATGTCGTCACGGGTTTCGAGCGCGGCGGGGTCGCGTCGCCAGCGCCCTCAAATCCGCCTCAAAGCGGAGCCATTCCTCGACGGCTCCGCCATGTCCTCGCGAAGCCCCAATCCTTGCGACGCCCCGGGCGATTCGCGTTTGTCGCCGGGCGGTGCATGCGTCCCCAGAGCCGGATTTCTTCAGTCGCACGGTCGGTCTTTTGCTTCGTCGTCCTTGCGGTCTGCCTCGGCGGCCCGGCCACGGCGCAGCAGGACAAGGCCTCCGCTCCGATTCCGCCCTCGACGCTCGCGTTGATCAAGGCCAGGGGAAGCAGCGCCGAAGCGCCGATCCTGCTCCGCGCCTATAAGAAGGAATCCGAGATCGAGGTCTGGAAGCGGGCGGGCAACGGCCGCTTCGTCTTCATCAAGACCTATCCGATCTGCCGCTGGTCGGGACAGCTCGGACCGAAGACCAAGACCGGCGACCGGCAGACGCCGGAGGGGTTCTACACCGTGGCCAAGAGCCAGATGAACCCGAACTCGCATTACTACCTGTCCTTCGACGTCGGTTACCCGAACGCCTACGACAAGGCACACGGCTACACGGGCTCGGCGGTGATGGTGCACGGCATCTGCTCGTCGATGGGCTGCTTCGCCATGACGGATACGGTCGCGGGCGAACTTTTCGCCGTCGCGCGCGAAGCCTTCTCCGGAGGTCAGACGGCGTTCCAGTTCCAGTCGTTTCCGTTCCGGATGAGCGCCGCCAACATGGCCCGCTACCGCAGCGATGCGAACATCGCCTTCTGGCGCCAGCTCAAGGAAGGCTCGGACCGCTTCGAGGCGACGGGCCAGGAACCCGTGGCGACCGTGACGGCCGGCCGATACGCCTTCGCGCCTCTGAAGGACAAGGAGCAGGAGGCGCTGGCCGGCGCACGTGTGAAAGAGGAGGCGGCCCATGTCGCGAGCCTCGTCGAGGACGGGGCCGCCGCCGTGCGCACGACCTATTCCGACGGCGGGCAGCATCCGTTCTGGGCGGCACTGATCAGCCGGGGAGTCCCGGTCGGCGAGGTCAGCCGGCCCGAGGCTCTGGCCTATGCCGGCCAGGAGGTCGTGCTGATCCCGGCCCGGCGGAAGGCTCCGCCGATCTCACCGCTGCCCGAAGCCGTCTGGGCGGCCGCGATCGCCACGGGCACCCCGTTTGCGAACGTGCGGACCCGGAACTTCGTCCCACCCTATGAGACGCCGGTGCCGCGCTTCGCGTTCGAGATCGCACCGGACTATGCCGCGAAGCCCCCGTTGCTCCTGCGCGGCCCGGCCGAGGGCCTGCTTGCCGCCCCGGCCTTTACCGGCACGCGGCCCCTCGTCGACATCGTTGCGCAAAAGTGACACGGCCGGGCTTCACGGGCCCTCCTTCACGGTGTCGTGTGCGTGCCCGCACACGGACCGGAATAGCCGCCGCCTATCTCTTCCTTGTAAGGATTTTACAGAGGTACCGGCTATCTTGGCCGCAATTGAACCCATGTCGACGCGACGGAAAGTGCTCGCCGGAAACGGCCGGAGCGACTGGTACAGGCGCATGAACACGACGAGTCCCGCAACGGACGATGCGCTCACCCTGCGTTTCTGGGGTGTGCGCGGCTCCACGCCGGTGAGCGGCCCCGAATACGTCGAGTTCGGCGGCAATACGCCCTGCCTGGAAATCCGCTGCGGCGGCCGTCTCTTCGTCCTCGATGCGGGCTCGGGACTGGGAGCCTTCGGGCGCAACAATGCCGACGGGTTGCCGCAGGAGATCGACCTGCTGTTCAGCCACCTGCATCTCGATCACACCGCCGGCCTGCCGTTCTTCAAGCCCGCCGTGTTCGACGAGACGCGCACGATCCATACCTATTGCGGCAACCTCGACGGCGCCTGTGCTGCGGAAGCACTCGGTCGGTTGTTCTCGCCGCCGCTGTTTCCGGTCGAGCTCGACGTGTTGCCCGTCACCATCAGGCATCACGGCTTCAAGGCGGGCGAGCCGCTGACCTTCCCCGACGGTACGCGCGTCGACACCATCCTGCTGAACCATCCCCAGGGCTCGGTGGGTTACCGGTTCGACCACGGCGGCAAGCGCCTGTGCGTCATCAGCGACATCGAGCACACCGATCCCTGGCCGGATCCCGCGCTCCTGGCCTTCGTCGAGGGTGCCGACCTGATCGTCTACGACGGCATGTTCACCGAGGGTGAGTATTGCCGCTGTGCGGGCTGGGGCCATTCGACCTGGCAGAAGGGCATCGAGCTGGCGCAGGCCGCCCGCGCCAAGGCGTTGGCGATCATCCACCTGCACCCGGCCCATACCGATGCCCAGCTGCGCAAGGTCGAGGCGGACATGCAGGCGGTGATGCCGAGTTCCTTCATCGCCCGCGAGCGCCAGGCGGTGGATGTCGGCGCCGCGGCCGTGCCGTCGCGCCCGCAACTGGCTCTGGCATTGACTGCCTGACACCGAGAGGCGCGGCGATCGAGCCGTCGCCTTTGCGACTGCACGCCAGTCTGACTTGGATCGTCCGACGTCGCCTGGGAGCCGTATCCGATCGCATCGGCTCGGCGGCTCTAAGGTTCTGTTTTTGCCACACATTTTTTCGACCAACCGAGATCCACTCGATCGGAAAGCGCTCTAACGCTGCGCCAGCCCAGGTCGTTTCTCGATCTCCGCCAGCAGGATCCCCTCGGTGAGGATCTGCGGAAGCACGCTCGCTTCCGCCTTGCCGCGATAGAGCAGGTAGAGCGGCACGCCGCTCCGGCCGTAGCGCTCGAGAAGCGCGGTGATCTCGGGGTTCTGGTTCGTCCAGTCGCCCCGCAGCAGCACGACGTCGTTGGCGCGGAAGGCCTGCCGGACCCGGTCGCGGGACAACGCCGTGCGCTCGTTGATCTGGCAGGTGATGCACCAGGCCGCCGTCATGTCGACGAACACGGTGCGCCCATCCGCGCGAAGGGCGTCGAGGCGGGCCTGCGTGAACGGCTCGATGCCGTCCGCCGTCACCGTTCCGACGGGCGAAGCCCGGTCGCCGTCGAGCACCGCAACGAGGCCGGCCGTCGCAAGAAGGGCCGCCAACGCGGTGCCGCGGGCAAGCCCGCCGGCCCAGCCGCCTGCGAAACGCGCCCGCTCCCAGGCCCATGCGGCGAAGCCGACGAGGACGAGACCGACGAGTCCGGCGAGAAGGCCGTTGGGCCCGACCTGTTGCGCCAGCACCCAGACCAGCCATGCGACCGTGGCGTAGACCGGGAAGGCGAGCACGCCCTTGAGGGTGTCCATCCAGGCGCCGGGGCGCGGCATCAGGCGCAAGGCTTCAGGCCAGAGCGTTAGCGCCAGGAAAGGTAGCGCCAATCCGAGGCCGAGGCTCGCGAAGACGACGAGGCCCGCCGCCGGCGGCTGCGTCAGCGCGAAGCCCACCGCCCCACCCATGAACGGCGCCGTGCAGGGGGTGGCGACGAGGGTGGCGAGAACGCCGGTGAAGAACGAGCCCCGATAGCCCGAACGCCGCGTCAGCCCGTTGCCGAGTCCCGCGATGCCGCCGCCGACATGCACCACGCCCGAGAGGCTCAGCCCCATCGCGAGCAGCCCGTAGGCGAGGACGGCCACCACGATCGGCGATTGCAACTGGAAGCCCCAGCCGATGGTGGCCCCACCGGCCTTCAGCGCCATCAGCAGGCCGGCGAGCGCAAGGAAGCTCCCGAGCACGCCGGCCGTGTAGGCGAGACCGTGGATCCGCACGCGCATGGCGGATTCGCCCGCCTGCTTCACGAGGCTCAACACCTTGATCGAGAGGACGGGGAAGACGCAGGGCATCAGGTTCAGGATCAGGCCGCCGAGAAGCGCCAAGCCGGCTGCACTCCACAACGTCAGGGTTTCGTCGCCCGCCGGTGCGGGCATCGGCACGGCGGCTGACAGGGACTCCGATGGAGCGGCCATCGCGGCGGCGGGCGGCGGCGGTTCGCCGATGGCGAAGGCCCGGCGCGTGCCCCTGTCGATGAAGGTCAGCACGCCGGGCAGCTCTGCCGGCGGCTTGGCGGCATCACCCGGCTTCAGGGCGAGGTGCAGGCCGGAGGTGTCGACCGTGAGAGTCTGCGAGGCGGCGTTGTCGAGCACCGTCTCGCCGTAAGGAAAGAAGGCGGCTTCGCGGATCGCGTCCGGCTCGAGCCCGGCGTGATCGAGGCTCAGCACGACCGTGTCGCCCTCGCGCGTGAGGCGCGACGGCCAGGGCGAAGCCTCGGGCAGGGCCGCGCGGGCCTTGGCGAACAGGTCGGTCGAGGCCGGGTCTGGGGCCGGCGTCGCGCCGGCCGTGGCGACCGGCAGCGCAAGTTCGAGATCGGCCGAGCCCGGGATGCAGATCTCTTCGCAGACGAGGTACGACAGTTTGCCGGCGAGGCGTACCGATCCGCCGGAATAGTCTGCCGGCACGCTGACGGGGACGAGCAGCGTCACCTCGCCCTCGTAGCCGTAGTTCATCAGGGTCTGGACCGGCAGGCGCTCCGGCGCGGGCCATTCCACGGCACCGACGTTCACCCCTTGGGGAAGATCCCAGGCCATCTCCGGCGGCAGGCCCGAATCGCCGGGATTGCGCCAGTAGACGTGCCAGCCCGGCTTCATCGCCATGCGGATGCCGACCGTCACCGTCGTGCCGGGGGCGACCGCCGAGGGTTCGGCGACAAGGCGCGCCTGGACGAGGTCCTTCGGCTGCTTGGGGACGAGCGCCTGCGCACCGGTGAGGCCGGTGAGCAGGAGGGCAAGCGCGGTGAATGACCGGATCATCGCTGCAGCCTACTCGATAACGAACGTCCGGCGCAGGCCTTCCGCAGGTCGCCGCCGGACCGGGGCAGATGACGCCGCACCCTGCGAACCATCCCGGCCTGTCCTACGCGCGAAGGAGCCGGAGAGTTACGGGGGCTCGACCGGCCAGGGCTTTACGGCGCGTAGGCACGCACCTGCGTCGGCAGGCCGGGGACGATGGCCGACGGCGCACGCGCCACGGCGTCGGCGGGATCGGCGGCGTCGCTGCGCGAGCCTGCCC
>NZ_VRVE01000084.1:0-17406 GCF_008040035.1 Methylobacterium sp. WL9 | reverse complement strand
CACGCTCGCCGCGGCACGGCTCGCCCTGACGCACGGCCTCGCAGGGAGCGCGGCCGGCGGCAGCCACCATGCGCGACGGGACGGCGGACGCGGCTTCTGCATCTTCAACGACGTCGCCGTGGCGGCTCTCGCCTTGAAGCGCGAGGGCGCGGTGCAGCGGGTGTTGATCGTCGATCTCGACGTCCACCAGGGCGATGGCACCGCCGACTGCCTGTCGGGCGAGCCGGACCTGTTCGCGCTCTCGATCCACGCCGAGCGCAACTATCCGTTGCCCAAGGTGCCCGGGGATCTCGACATCGGTTTGCCGGACGACCTCGACGATGCCGGCTATCTCGCGGTGCTCGAAGCGCGGTTGCCGCCGCTGATCGAGACGCTGGCCCCGGATCTCGTATTCTACAATGCCGGCGTCGATCCGCACCGCGACGACCGGCTCGGGCGGCTGAGCCTCAGCGACGACGGCCTCGCCGCACGCGACCGTTTCGTGGTCGGCCAGGCACGCTCGCGCGGCATTCCCCTCGTCTCGGTGATCGGCGGCGGCTACGACACCGACGTCGATGCGCTCGCGGCTCGGCACGCCCTGGTCTTCGAGGCGATGGCGGCACTCGCCTGAAGCAGTTCATCCCGAAGCGGATCGTTCGATAGGTTCAATGCGGCATGCCGTACTCGCTCAAACGGATCTTCTCCCGAAAGAAGCATCGGCCTTCGCTCGGCGGCGTCGTGCGTGATGCCTTCCGGGGCATCTGCGACCGCGATCCGACCGAGAGCGAGTTGGCCCTGCACACGCACGATCTCGCGCGGGGAGCCTCCCTCCCGGCGTTCTTCACCGAACTCAGGAGGCTGGGCGAAGCGGGCAGGGATCGCCAATTCGTGCCCGCGGGCCATTACTACTCGCCGATACCGCCGCGCGCCGAGGTCGAACGGCATCTCGCGGCCATGGACCCCAATCCTGAGGCGCTGCCGGGAATCGATCTCGACCGCGCCGCCATGGTCAGGCTCTGGACCGAACTCGTTCCGCACCTGCAGAGCGCGCCGTTCGCGTTCGAAGCCAAACCGGGGCTTCGCTACCGGTACGACAACGGCGCCTATTCCTGGGGAGACGGATTGGTGCTGCACGCGCTGCTGCGCCACATCCGGCCGAAACGCCTGATCGAGGTCGGCAGCGGCTGGTCCTCCGCCTGTATCGTCGACACCAACGAGCGGTTTCTGGAGTCTGGCTGCGAGGTCACCTGCATCGAGCCGTATCCCGAACTGTTGCGCGAAACGGTCGGCACGCCCGGATCGCCCTTCCACATCATCGAAAGCGGCATCCAAACCGTTCCGCTGCCGCTCTTCGAGACCTTGGTGGCCGGCGACATCCTCTTCATCGATTCGACGCATGTCTTAAGGACGGGCAGCGACGTCACCCACGAACTCCTCGAGATCCTGCCCAGGATCGCACCGGGCGTCTTCGTGCATGTCCACGACGTGTTCTGGCCCTTCGAATATCCGCGATCCTGGGCCGTGGACGAGAACCGGGCCTGGAACGAAATCTACGCCCTGCGCGCGTTCCTCTGCGGCAACGCGCAGTGGCGCATCGTGATGTTCAACGATTTCCTGGCAAAGAACGAGGCGGGTCTGATCGCTCGGACCTGTCCGGCTTTCCTGAACAATCCCGGCGGAAGCCTGTGGCTCGAGCGGCGCGCCGACGGCTGAAGGCCGAGATGCCCCTACGGATTGGGGAGGTCTCGCGCGGCTGCGTCGAGGGCGTCGAAGATCCGGTCGGCCTCCTCGCCGGAGAGGTCGTGGAAGCCCAGCGTGCGCCCGATCATCAACCCGACGATCGCGAAAAGCAGCACGGCGCCTGCTCCCGGCCGTCCCTCGGCGTCGGACATCAGGGCCAGCCTCTCGGCGATGAACCCGCGAAAGTCGGCGAGCGCGTCCGGCGTTTCGGCGGATGCGAGCAGCAGGGCGCGGGGGAAGCCGTGCTCCTCGCCGTAGGTCTGGCGGGCGTTGGCGACCATCGCCAGCGGCGGCGAGGCCGACTCCGGCTGCTGGCGGGCCTCATGGCCGGCAATTCCCTCTCGAAGCCGGCGGAGCTTGCGCGTCACGAGCGCGCAGATCAGCGCATCCTTGGAAGCGTAATGGTGCAGCACGCCGCCCTTGCTCAAGCCGGCCTCTGCAGCGACGGCGTCGATCGTCAGCCCGCGTGCGCCGAGGCCGCGGAGCACGCCCTCGGCAGCATCGAGAATGATCTCAGGACGATCCTCGCGGCGGCGGCGTGCCTTCGACTCCACGGGCTGACCTTCTACAAACCGTCTGGACGGTCGGTAATCTAGCGGATATGGGATGGCGACGATAGATGCTTCCGGATCCGAAAGCCGCGGACCCCGTCCCATGCCTTCGAGCCCTTTCAGACTAGGTCCTTCCGTCATGCTCGCCGCGCTGCTGTTTGCGGGCGTCGGCGCCTGGGCCGCGTCGGACACCGCGGCCGAGCGCGACCCCGACAACATCTCCGTCGTGCTCGTGCGGGTTGTCGAGGCGCAGCGCACGGCGGTGGCATCAGACATCGTGTTCACCGGCGACATCCAGGCCCAGGCCCAGACCAACGTCGCCTTCCGCACCAACGGCAAGATCGCGACGCGCCTCGTCGAGGTCGGCGACCACGTCGCGGCGGATCAGGTGCTGGCGAAGCTCGATCCGCAGGAGCAGCAGGCCAATCTCGACACGGCCAAGGCGGCTCTCGTCTCGGCGGAGGCCTTGCTGACGCAGGCCAAGGTCGCCTTCAAGCGCCAGGAGCAGTTGCTGAGCGGCGGCTACACCACGCGGCCCTCCTACGACGCAGCCGAGCAGCAGTTGCGTACGACGCAGGCCGCCGTCGATTCGGCCAAGGCGCAGCTCGGGTCCGCCAAGGAGCAGTTCTCCTACACCGACCTGCGCTCGGGCGTCGCCGGCATCATCCTGAGCCGCAGCTTCGAGACCGGGCAGGTGGTCCAGGCCGGACAGACCGTGCTGGTGCTGGCCCAGGACGGGCCGCGCGACGCGGTCTTCAACGTCTACGAGGCGCTGCCGGCGAACCCACCCGCGAGCAAGACGGTGGCGATCGCGCTGCAGGCCGACCCCAAGGTCACCACCACGGGCACGGTGCGCGAAATCTCGCCCTCGGTCGATCAGGCCTCGGGCACGGTGCGGGTGAAGATCGGCCTCGCGGAGACTCCCGCGGCGATGACTCTCGGAGCCGTCGTGATCGGGCGCGGACGCTTCAAGGCCCAGGAGGCCGTCGTGCTGCCCTGGTCGGCGCTCTACCGTTGGGAGAACAAGCCGGCAGTGTGGATCTACGACCGGAAGGCCGGGACGGTGTCGCCGCGCCTCGTCACCATCGAGCGCTACGCCTTCGACACGATCGCGCTCGCCTCCGGCGTCGAGCAAGGCGAGTCGGTGGTCACCGCCGGCATCCAGTTCCTGCGGCCCGGCCAGAGCGTCGCGGTAGCGGATGCCAAGGCCGACGGCATTGCCAAAAACGCCGGGGGCATCGCGAAATGAGGTTCCTGCTCGCGCTGCCGTTCTGCGCCCTGCTGCTGTCGGCCTGCAAACCTTCCGAGGAGGCGAAGGAGCCGGCGCCGATCCGGCCGGTGCTCGTCACCATCGCCAAGCGCACGGACACCGTGATGTTCGGCCCCTTCGCCGGCACGGTCGAGCCGCGCTACCAGTCGCAGCTCGGCTTCCAGATCGGCGGCCGGGTCGCCGCGCGCGACGTCACCGTCGGCGATGTGGTCAAGAAGGGCCAGAGGCTGGCAACCCTCGACCCAGTGGTGACGCGCTTCGCCCTGACCCGTGCCGAGGCAGACGTCGCCGACGCCAAGGCCCAGGCCGAGAACGCCGCCGCCACCGAGGCGCGCCAGCGCCGCCTGATGGAGGGCGGCAACGTTACCCAGGCGCAGATGGATTCCTCCACCGCCGGCCGCGACACCTCGCAGGCGCGCCTGGCCCAGGCGATGGCCAGCCTGCAGCGGGCGCGCGACCAGATGGGCTACACCGAGTTGCACGCCGATTTCGACGGCGTCGTCACCCAGCGTCTCGCCGAGGTCGGGCAGGTGCTGAGCGCCGGGCAGGCCGTGGTGACGGTCGCCCGGCCCGAGGTGCGCGAGGCGGTGGTCGACATCCCCGAGGACCTCGTCGGCACCATGCCGCGCGAGGGGCGCTTCACGATCTCGCTGCAGAGCGCGCCGGAGATCACCGCAATGGCCAAGGTCCGCGAGATCGCGCCCTTCGCCGACCAGGGCACCCGGACCCGGCGCATCAAGCTGACCCTGATCGACCCGCCCACCGCCTTCCGCCTCGGCGCGACGATAACGGTGGGCCTGAAACGCTCCACCGAGCCCCGCTTCGTGTTGCCGCCGACGGCCCTGCTGGAGGCCGATGGGCGCGCTTCCGTCTGGATCGTGCCGGAAGCCGCGAAGGATGCGCCGGCCCATGTCGAGCGCCGCGACGTCACCGTCGGCGAACGCGATGCCGAGCGTGTCAGCCTCAGCGGCGGCGTGAATGACGGCGAGCGCGTCGTCGTCGCGGGCGTTCATTCCCTCGGCGACGGCCAGACCGTCCGCGTTGGTGAGCCCATCCCGTGAGCGACCCCGCACCCGGCACGCCGGAGACCTCCGTGAGTTCGTTCAACCTGTCCGACTGGGCGCTGCGGCACCGCTCCCTCGTCTGGTTCCTGATGCTTGTCTGCCTGTTGGCCGGCGTGATGTCGTATTCGCGCCTCGGCCGCGAGGAGGACCCGCCCTTCGCCATCAAGACCATGGTCGTCCAGGCGAAATGGCCCGGCGCCACGATCAAGGACACCCTCGATCAGGTGACCGACCGGATCGAGAAGGAGCTGCAGCAGATCAACGCGCTGGACTACGTCCGCAGCTACACGACGCCGGGCCAGGCGACGGTGTTCGTGCAGTTCAAGGACACCACGAAGAAGGAGGAGATCCAGCCCGCCTTCTACCAGGTCCGCAAGCGGCTCGGCGACATCAAGTACACCTTCCCCGAAGGCGTCGAGGGCCCCTCGTTCAACGACGAGTTCGGCGATGTCTACGGCAACGTCTACGCCTTCACCGGGGATGGGCTGACCCACCGGCAGCTGCGCGACTACGTCGAGGGCGTGCGCACCGAGATCCTGAAGGTGCCCGACATCGGCAAGACCCTGCTGATGGGGACGCAGGTCGAGACGGTCTATCTCGACTTCTCCACCCGCAAGCTCGCCGGCTTCGGCATCGACCTGCAGGCGCTGATCAAGGCCCTGCAATCCCAGAACGCGGTCGCGGCCTCCGGCGTGGTCCAGGCCGGTCCGGAGCGCGTTTCCTTGCGTGTCAGTGGCCAGTTCACCTCGGAAGAGTCGCTGAAGAACGTCAACCTGCGCTTCAACGACCGCTTCTTTCGGCTGGCCGACGTCGCCGAGATCCATCGCGGCTACGAGGACCCGCCGGCCGCGATGTTCCGGGTCAACGGCGAGCCGGCCATCGGCCTCGCCATCGCCATGCGCCCGAACGCCAACCTGCTGAAGTTCGGCGAGAACCTGAAGGAGCGGATGCGCAGGATCGAGGCGAAGCTGCCGATCGGCGTCGGCGTGCACCTCGTGTCGGACCAGCCGAAGATCGTCGAGGAGGCGGTGGGCGGCTTCACCCAGGCTCTCGTCGAGGCGGTGGTGATCGTGCTGTTCGTGAGCTTCGTCAGCCTCGGGCTGCGCGCCGGCTTCGTGGTGGCGATCTCGATCCCGCTCGTCCTCGCGATCGTGTTCGTGGTGATGCAGGTGATGGGGGTGACGCTGCAGCGCATCTCCCTCGGCGCACTCATCATCGCCCTCGGGCTGCTGGTCGACGATGCCATGATCACCGTCGAGATGATGGTGGCGCGGCTCGAACTCGGCGACAGCCTCAAGAAGGCTGCAACCTTCGCCTACACATCCACCGCATTCCCGATGCTGACCGGCACGCTGGTGACCATCGCCGGCTTCCTGCCGATCGGCTTCAACGGGTCTTCGGCCGGCGAGTACACCTACTCCCTCTTCGTGGTGATCGCGGCCGCGCTCTCAGTGTCCTGGGTCGTCGCGGTGCTGTTCGCGCCGTTGCTCGGCGTGACGCTGCTGCCCAAGACGATGAAGCATCACGCAGAGAAGCGCGGGCTGTTCACCCGCGCCTTCCTCGCCGTGCTCAAGATCGCGATGCGCCTGCGCTGGATCACGGTGCTGATCTGCATCGGGCTGATGGGCGCAGCCGTCTTCGGCATGACCCACGTCCAACAGCAATTCTTTCCATCCTCGGACCGCAGCGAAGTGCTCGTCGACCTGACCCTGCCGCAGAACGCCACCATCGCCGAGACCAAGGCGCAGATGGACCGCTTCGAGGCGGAGCTGAAGGGCGATCCGGACATCGTGCGCTGGTCGTCCTATGTCGGCCAGGGCGCGGTGCGCTTCTACCTGCCCCTCGACCAGCAGCTCGCCAACGCCTTCTACGGGCAGGCCGTCATCGTGACGAAGTCGCTCGAGGTTCGCGACAAGGTCGTCGCCAGGCTGCAGCAGATCGGCCGGCGCGACTTCGTCGGCATCGACGTGATGGTGCAGGCGCTGAACCTCGGCCCGCCGGTGGGACGCCCGGTTCAGTACCGGCTCAGCGGCCCCGACATCCAGGAGGTGCGCCGCCTCGCGCTGGGGCTCGCCGACGTGGTCGCCGCCGACAAGCGCTTGGCCTACCCGACCTTCGACTGGAACGAGCCGGGCAAGGTCCTCCGTGTCGAGATCCTGCAGGACAAGGCGCGCCAGCTCGGCGTCACCAGTCAGGACATCGCCGGCATCCTCAACGGCGTCGTCGGCGGCCAGGCGATCACCCAGGTGCGCGATTCGATCTACCTCGTGAACGTGGTCGGCCGCGCGCAGACCATTGAGCGGACTTCGCTCGAAACCCTGCAGAGCCTGCAGGTCGCCCTCTCGAACGGCTCTGTCGTGCCGGTGCTGTCCTTTGCCAAGATCGACTACGACCTCGAACAGCCGATCGTCTGGCGGCGCGACCGCGTGGCGACGCTGACCGTGCGCGCCACGATCAAGGACACCACCCAACCGCCGACCATCGTCGCCGCCCTGCAGCCGGGCATCGACGCCTTCGTAAAGGCCCTGCCGGAGGGCTACACGCTGGCCACCGGCGGCGCGGTCGAGGAGGCCGGCAAGGGCCAGGGGCCGATCGCCGCCGTGGTGCCGGTGATGATCCTCGCCATGGCGACGCTGCTGATGATCCAGCTCCAGAGCTTCCAGAAGCTCTTTTTGGTGTTTTCCGTCGCGCCGCTCGGCCTGATCGGTGTGGTGCCGGCCTTGCTGCTCTTCGACAAGCCGATGGGCTTCGTAGCGATCCTCGGCATCCTCGCCTTGATCGGCATCATCATCCGCAATGCGCTGATCCTGGTGAGCCAGATCGAGGAATCCGAGGCCGAGGGGCTGGAGCCTTGGGACGCCGTGATCGAGGCGACGCGCCACCGCATGCGGCCGATCCTGCTGACCGCAGCCGCGGCCAGCCTCGGCCTGATCCCCATCGCCCGCGAGGTGTTCTGGGGACCGATGGCCTACGCGATGATCGGCGGCATCCTCGCCGCGACCCTGCTGACGCTGCTGTTCCTGCCGGCGCTCTATGTCGGCTGGTACCGGATCAAGCCGCCGGCGCGCGTGGCGGCGTGACCCCGTCACGGGGCCGAGGCGGCATCGGGACAGAGCGTGGCCGCGAGATTGCGCAGCATCGGACGGTAGCGCGTGAGATGCAGTCCGTTCCGGTTCGCGCCCGGCAGGCCAAAGCCGGTCTCGCCATCGCGCAACTCCGAGAAGGGATCGGCGTAGCGACAGCCGATCCGTGTGCAGAGCGCCTTGATCCGCTCGGAATAGGCATCGACCGCCTTCGCCTCGAACTCGTCCGCAAGTTCGCGCCCAAGGGGCGGCACGGCGGTGACCACAACGCGGTCGCTGACGGCCTTGAAACGCGCGACGATGCCGGCGACCTCCTGCTCGAAGCGATCCGCGACGTCGGGGGCGAGCGGCTTCTTCTTGCCGATCAGGTCGTTCGTGCCGATCGTGAGGATCGCGGTCCCGGCACGTACCGGAAACTCCAGCTCCGGCAGAAGCCCGGCATAGACGGCGGCAGTGGCACCGCTGACGCCCGCGTTGACGATCGGCGCGCCGCAGACCCGCTCCGAGGGGCTCTGCAACTCGGCCTGGGAATCGCCGGCGATCAGCACATAGCCGGGCTCGGCCTCTTCGAGCTGCTGACGGATCGCCACGAGGCGATGCACGGCGTACTCGCCGACGTCGTGCTTCGGCGCATGCAGCACCCAGCCGATCCCGGCGCTCGCGACCGAGACCGTCAGGAAAGCGAGAGCCAGTCCGAAAACCCGCCTCACGCGATCGGCTTCGCGGTGGCCGAGCGGTTCACGCTCGCCTCCGGCCGCGAATCCGTCGAGGCGTAGTACGGCTTGATGTCGAGGAGCGGCGTGCCGTCGAGGCAATCGAGGCCGCGCACGGAAACCTCGCCACCCGCGATCCCGAGCCGTTCGACCACCGCCACGGCGATCGGATTGGGCCGGGCCGGCGAGCGCAGGGAAAAGGTGCCGCGGCTGCCGTCGGCGTGGCGCGGCTGCTGGACCACGAGCTCGCGCGCCGCCCTGTCCATCCAGTAGAGCACGATCAGGTGGCTGGCGCCGTCGACGTTCTGGAGCGCCGGGACGTAGAGCGGATCGACCACCAGCGTGCAGACCGCATCGGTCTGCGTGCCGTTCTTCGGGCAATCGCCCCGCGCCTGCCACGGCGTGCGGATGCGGCCGATGAAATGGAGGCCGGCATCGTAGGTCTCGGGAAGCGTGATCGCCTCCTCGCCCGCGCGCCGTTCGACGTCGTCTTTCATCCGATCACGCTCGGTCCAGGGTCGGGGGCGGTGTGTGCGCCCGGCCGGCGGCGACGGCAAGAGCCCGCGCGGTCGCCACGCCCGGCCCCCGGGTGTAAAGCCACGCACCGAGTCACGCGGAGGGGGCATGGACAGCGAAGAGCTTCGGCCGATGGCAGAGATCGCCGATCCGGAGACGGCGGTCGATCGGCTCACGGATTTGTTCGACGGGGCGACGGCCGCCCTGCGCACGGCCCTGAAGCGGTATCTCGACGACGGCGTGCCCCCGGATGCGACCGAACGGCTGCAGTTCCGCTATCCCGAGTTGCGCCTGACCTACCGCGCGGATGGTCCGGTTCCGCGGATCAACCGGGCGACGGCGAAGTTCCAGGCGCCGGGCACCTATGCCACCACGCTGACGCAGCCGGGGCATTTCCGGCCCTACCTGCTCGAACAGCTCCGCCATCTCGTGCGCGACTACGGCGCGACGCTCGAAGTCGGCCTGAGCGGTCAGGAGATTCCGTATTCCTACGTCGTCGAGCCCGGCGCCGACCTGACGCGCAACGGCGTCACCGCGAGCCAGCTCGCGACCTATTTCCCGACGCCGCTGCTCTCGGTGGTCGGCGACGAGATCGCCGACGGGCTCTGGCAGGATCATCCGGACGCGCCGCGCCCGCTGGCGCTGTTCGACGGGGTGCGCACCGACTACTCGCTGCGCCGCCTCGTGCACTACACGGGCTCGGATTGGCGCGAGATCCAGCCATGGATCCTGCTGACGAACTACCACCGCTACGTCGACGGCTTCGTGCGCCACGGCCTGGATCGGCTGACTGCCCCCGACAGCGTCTTCGAAAAGCTGGTCCTGCCGGGCGGGATCAGCGTGAGCCGGGCCGAGGCCGCCACGGCCGACCCGGATGCGCTGATCGCGGCCTCGCCCTGGCACCGCTTCCAGATGCCGGCCTATCATCTCGTCGCGCGCGGCGCGGACGGCAGCCCGCAGGGCACGACGCTGGTCAATATCGGCGTCGGCCCCTCCAATGCGAAGACGATCACAGACCATCTCGCGGTGCTGCGCCCGCATTGCTGGCTGATGGTCGGCCATTGCGGGGGCCTGCGGCAGTCGCAGACCATCGGCGACTACGTGCTGGCCCACGGCTATCTCCGCCTCGACCGCATCCTCGACGACCTCGTGCCGCCGGAGGTGCCGGTGCCGGCGCTCGCCGAGGTGCAGATCGCCCTCCAGAACGCCGCCGCCGCCGTCACCGGCGAGCAGGACGACGCGCTCAAGCGGCGGCTGCGCACCGGCACCGTCGTCACCTACGACGACCGCAACTGGGAGCTGCGGTTCACCCAGGAGCGCCGCCGGATCAATCTCGGCCGCTGCATCGCCGTCGACATGGAGAGCGGCACCGTCGCCGCCCAGGGCTATCGGCTGCGCGTCCCCTACGGCACGCTGCTCTGCGTTTCCGACAAGCCGCTGCACGGCGAGATCAAGCTGCCGGGCGCGGCGAACGCGTTTTACGAGCGCGCGGTGGCGGAGCATCTGCTGATCGGCCTCGCGACCCTCGATGCCCTTCGCGCCGACCGGCACGGCCTGCACTCGCGAAAGCTGCGGAGCTTCGACGAGCCGCCGTTCCGGTAAGCCGAGCGGTCAGGCCGTCTCGCGTTCGAGAACCTGTGCGACCCATTTGTTGAGGCTGATGCCGGCCCGCTTCGCGGAGGTCGCCACGGCCTTGTGGAGAACCGGCTCGACCCGCACCACGAACTGCCCGGAATAGGGCTTTTCCGGCTCCTCGCCGCGCTTGGCGCAGAATTCGAGATAATCCTCGATGCTGTCGGCGAGGGCCTGCTTCAGTTCATCGACGGACCGGCCCTGGAATGTCACCACGTCGCGCAGGTTGACCACTTCGCCATGAAACAACGCGGCCTCGTCGTCGTACTCGACGACGGCTTCGTAGCCCTTGTGGGTCATCGTGGTCATGGCTCGATCCCGGCTTCGGTGAGGAAGCGCCGTACGGATTTCACGGCGCCCTTATCGGTCTCCTTTTGCGGATGCGGCCGATGGAATACCGCCCGCACGCCGTTGAGCGCGATCCGAACCCGCGAACCGCGTCCCTCCTCGACCTCGGCACCGCAGGCCTGCAACAGCGCCTCGATATCGCTCCAGACGATGCCCGACCGAACCGGGTCGGCAAAGATCGCCGCGAGCGTCGGCCTATGCCTGCCTTTGACGCGGAAGTGATACTGTTTTCCAGTATCACGATCCAGTGGTTCGTCCGTCACCGCTCCCGGCTCCACAACCCCGCCCGCTCCGATCGCGCCTGATCCTCCGCCTCCAGCAGATCCTGCGGCGCGTCCTCGGTCGCGCGAGCGCCGCCGGCGGTGAGGATGAGGGAGGCGAGGTCGTCGCCGTCGATGCGGCAGCGCATGGCGCCGCCGGCGGGATCGGGTGCGCAGGCGACCTCGCGGCGGCGCAGGTAGCGGGCGAGCTGGCGGGCGAGGGCACCGCCTTCGCCGGAGACGCCGAGCAGTTTGACGTTGCGGCCGCGGATCGTGAGCGTCCCGGTATCGATCACCTCGGCTACGCCACGGACATCCGAGGACACCGGCCCGGACGAGATCTCGCCGGCAGGCACGCGCTCGGCCTTCGCGGCGGAGGGAGCAGGGCGCTTCTTGCCCTTGAGGATGCCCTGTGCGCGCTGCACGAAGTCGTGGAAGACGCGGGCCGGGATGTCGCCGCCGGTGACGCCCTTCATCGGCGCGTTGTCGTCGTTGCCGACCCAGACGCCGACGATCATGTCCGGCGTGATCCCGACGAACCAAGCGTCGCGATAGTCCTGGCTGGTGCCGGTCTTGCCGCCGATGGGGATGCCGGGGAGCCGGGCAGCCTTGCCGGTCCCGGATTCGACCACCGCTTCGAGCGAATCGAGCATCATCGTCTGCACGTCGCGCGACAGCGCCGCGGTGGCGGGTTTGGCCTCATGCAGGTAGAGCGGCTGCGGTGCGCTCCCCCGGATCGTGTGGATCGCGAACGGCTCGACGGGAGACGCTCCGGTGAGCACCCCGGCATAGGCGCGCGTCATGTCGAGCAGCGTCACGTCGGCGGAGCCGAGGGCGAGGCTCGGCACGTTCGGCAAGTCCGACTGCACGCCGAGTTTTCGCGCAGCCGCGATCACGCTCGGGATGCCGACCTCGTCCCCGAGTTGCGCCGCGATGGTGTTCACCGACAGCGCGAAGGCAGAACGCAAGGGGAGGGCACCGCGAAAGCGGTTGTTGGAGTTCTGCGGCTCCCACTCGCCGATCTGCGTCGGCCGGTCGACGAGAACGGTTTCCGGCGTGTAGCCGCCCTCGTAGGCGGCGAGATAGACGAACAGCTTGAACAGCGAGCCCGCCTGCCGCTTGGCCTGGGTCGCGCGGTTGAACTGGCTGTCCTCGTAGTCGCGCCCGCCGACCATCGCCAGGATCGCGCCGTCCTTCGACATCGCGATCAGGGCGCCCTGCCCAACCTTCTTCTTGTCGCCCTCGGCGTCGAGCTTTCGCGCCAGCGTGGCCTGGGCGAGGCTCTGCAGGTCGATGTTGAGCGTGGTCCGGAGTGTGACGTCGCCGGCCTCGCCTGCGAGCCGCTTGGCGTCGCCTGCCACCATGTCGATGAAGTAGTTCGCCCCCGGCGGCGTCTCGGGCGGGGTGCGTAGCGTCAGCTTGTCGGCGCGGGCCTTATCGGCCTGCGGCCGCGTGATCGCGCCCGTCTCAACCATGGTCTGGAGCACGAGGTCGGCCCGCTCCTTGGCCCCGCCGAAATTGCGGGTCGGGGCGAGCTGCGAGGGCGCACGCACGAGGCCCGCCAGCATCGCGGATTCCGACAGCGTCAGCGCCTTGGCACCATGTCCGAAATAGCGCCGCGCCGCCGCATCGATGCCGTAGGCGCCGGCCCCGAAATAGGCGGTGTTGAGGTAGCCGAGCAGGATCTCCTGCTTCGACATCGTGCTCTCCAGCCGCAGGGCCAGCAGCGCCTCCTGGATCTTGCGCCGGAGCGTCTTCTCCTGGGTGAGCGAGGTCAGCCGGGCATATTGCTGGGTGATGGTCGAGCCGCCCTCACGCACGCCGCCGCCGGTGGCGTTGCGCCAGACGGCGCGGGCGAGGCCGCGCAGGTCGATACCCCAGTGGCTGTAGAAGCGCCGGTCCTCGATCGCCGTGATCGCCTGGGCGAGATGCGGGGGCAGGTCCGGCGCAGTGAGCCGCTCGCCGCGATAGGCGCCCCGCGTGGCGAAGGACCGGCCGTCGTCGGATTCGACGGTGATCGCCCGCTGCCCGCCTTCCGGGACCACGCCGCCGAGGGGTGGCAGGGTCGCGAAGGCCTCCAGCGCCAGGGCAGCGAGGACGAGGATCGGCAGCGCCACGACGGCGAGGCCGATCGCGAGGCGCGGCCTTTGGCGAAGGCGAGCGAACCACGAGCCGGCGGCGGCGGACCGCTCCGGGCCCGGCTCGGGTGCCGACCGATCCGGCGACCGGCGTGAACGCGCCGACAGCCCGGCGAAGAACGGGCCTGCGGCGCGACCGGCGCTGCGCCCGCGTCGGCCGGCACCGCGCAATCCCGCGACGGCGAGCAGCCCGAGTTGGCGGACGAGCACGCGGGCGGCGCCCGCCGCTTCCCGTGCGGCCTGGCGCGGGTCGGCCTCGCCCGGGTGGTGCGATGCGCCGCTGTCGTCGGACGGCGGATCGGTGTCGGCGGGGCGTCGGGGCTCTGGCGGATTCATCGCTGGCTCGTCGTCGCCCCTTCGGCAGGCTCCCGGCTCCCCCGAATGCAAAAGGGCTACCGAAGCGAAGCCCATGGTAGGTTGCCGGCACGTGTATGGCTACGCTCAGGCCGTGCAAGCGTCGTCCGGAACGCGGGCCCCGCGCAATTCGCTTGAAATCCGGCGTCTCCGGCGCTAGGTCTCGCTCCAACATTCTGGTTGCAGTTTCAGGCTGCGGTACGGGAGTGGGTCCCAAAGGACCCGCTCTTTTTTTGTTCCGTATCGCAGGAGCCCGCCGCACAGCCGGACGCGATCCTCTTTCGAATTCGGACCTTTCGGACACAACATGACGGACGCTTCCGAGAAGCGATTGATCGTCGAACACGGCGTCGCCGCGCGCGTGGCGCAGGTGATCGAGGCGTCGATCGAAGGGCTGGGCTACCGGCTCGTGCGGGTGAAGATCTCCGCCACCAATGGCTGCACGGTCCAGATCATGGCCGAGCGGCCCGACGGCACCATGAGCGTCGACGATTGCGAAACCGTGAGCCGCGCGATCTCGCCGCTTCTCGACCTCGACGACCCGGTCGGCACCGCCTACTACCTCGAACTGTCATCGCCTGGCATCGACCGGCCGCTGGTGCGCGCCTCCGATTTCGAGCGCTGGGCCGGCTACGAGGCCAAGGTCGAACTCACGGCGCCCCTCGACGGCCGCAAGCGTTTTCGCGGCATCATCGGCGTCCCGAGCGCCGACGGGGCCACCGTTCCGATCCATCTCCCCGACGTGAAGGCCGGACTGCCGAGCGAGATCGCCCTGCCGCTGCGCAATCTCGCCGACGCGCATCTGGTGCTGACCGACGAGCTGGTGCGCGAGTCGCTTCGCCGGGGCGGAGCGCCTCCGCCGGACGGCGACGAGGAGATCGACGGCGGGGCCGAGGAGCCGGTCCGCGCCGTCCCGCACAGGCCCGCCCGACAGAAGAAGACCAAGCCCGTCAAGGTGCCGAAGCCGCGGCCCGACGGCGCGAAACCCACGATCACGAAGGCCGTCCGCCTCAAGAACCGCGACAGCCTCCACTGACCTGATCTGCCGCCGAGAACGCGGCGAACCGCAAGACCGACCGAGAGAAGGACCGTCACCATGGCCGTCGTCAGCGCCAACCGGCTCGAACTCCTCCAGATCGCCGAAGCCGTCGCGCGCGAGAAGGTGATCGACCGCATCATCGTCATCGAGGCGATGGAAGAGGCGATCGCCAAGGCCGCCCGCTCGCGCTACGGCGCCGAGACCGACGTGCATGCCGAGATCGACAACAAGACCGGCGCGCTGCGCCTGTCGCGCCACCTCCTCGTCGTCGAGGAGATCGAGAACGACGCCCGCGAGATCACCGTCGACCAGGCCAAGCGCTACAACCCGGCCGCTCAGGTCGGCGACGTGATCTCCGACACGCTACCGCCCTTCGATTTCGGACGCGTCGCGGCGCAGTCCGCCAAGCAGGTCATCGTCCAGAAGGTGCGCGACGCCGAGCGTGCCCGCCAGTACGAGGAGTACAAGGATCGCATCGGCGAGATCGTCAACGGTACCGTCAAGCGCGTCGAGTACGGCAACGTCATCGTCGATCTCGGCCGCGGCGAGGGCATCGTGCGCCGCGACGAGATGATCCCGCGCGAGACCTTCCGTCCCGGCGACCGCATCCGCTCGTACCTGTTCGACGTGCGCTCGGAAGTGCGCGGGCCGCAGATCTTCCTCTCGCGCTCGCATCCGCAGTTCATGGCCAAGCTGTTCGGCCAGGAAGTGCCCGAAATCTACGATGGCATCGTCGAGGTGAAGGCCGTCGCCCGCGATCCGGGCTCGCGCGCCAAGATCGCGGTGATCTCGAACGACGGCTCGATCGACCCGGTCGGCGCCTGCGTCGGCATGCGCGGCTCGCGCGTCCAGGCCGTCGTGGGCGAACTTCAGGGCGAAAAGATCGACATCATCCCGTGGTCGGTCGACCAGGCAACCTTCATCGTCAACGCCCTGCAGCCGGCGGAAGTCGTCAAGGTGGTTCTGGACGAGGAGGCCGACCGCATCGAGGTCGTGGTGCCCGACGACCAGCTCTCGCTGGCGATCGGCCGCCGCGGCCAGAACGTGCGTCTCGCCTCGCAGCTCACCGGCTGGGACATCGACATCCTGACCGAGGCCGAGGAATCCGAGCGCCGCCAGAAGGAGTTTGCCGAGCGGACCCAGGTGTTCATGGAAGCCCTCGACGTCGACGAGACGGTCGGTCAGCTCCTCGCCGCGGAAGGGTTCCGCAACGTGGAGGAAGTCGCCTTCGTCGAGACCTCCGAGCTCGCCAACATCCAGGGCCTCGACGAGGAGACAGGCACCGAGATCCAGGCCCGCGCCCAGGACTACCTCGCCCGCATCGAGGCCGAGTACGACGCACGCCGGACCGAACTCGGGGTCGAGGACGAGCTGCGCGAGATCGAGGGCATCACCACGCCGATGCTGGTCGCCCTCGGCGAGAACGAGGTTAAGAACGTCGAGGACCTCGCCGGCTGCGCCACCGACGACCTCGTCGGCTACACCGAGGGCCGCGGCCCCGAGGCGGTCCGCCATGCGGGCTTCCTCGACGGCTTCGAGCTGTCCCGCGCCGAGGCCGAGGGTCTGATCATGGCCGCGCGGCTCAAGGCCGGCTGGATCGAGGCGCTGCCGGAGCCCGAGGGTGAGGGCGAGGCCGTCGAGGGCGAGGACGCCGAGCAGGTCGCCGAGACGCAGCCGGCCGCCTGAGGGCATGTCCGGCAGGGGAGACCATGACCGACACGATCGACGGCGACGTGGAACTCGACCCCGGCCCCGGCCGGGGCCGGCAGGGTGCTGAGCGCACCTGCATCGTCACGCGCGAGGCCAAGCCCTCGCGCAAGATGATCCGCTTCGTGCTGTCGCCGGACGGAGAGGTCGTCCCCGACCTGCGCGCCCGCCTTCCGGGCCGCGGCGCCTGGGTCAGCGGAACGCGCGAGACCGTCGAGCTCGCCATGAAGCGCCGCCTGTTCCGGCGCGCCTTCAAGAACGAGCGGGCCGACGCCCATCCCGACACCGCCGACAGGATCGCCGAGGGCCTGCGCACCGATCTGCGCCAGGCCATCGCCATGGCCAACAAGTCGGGCTGCGTCGTCACGGGCTTCGGCAAGGTCGAGGCGCAGATCGGCAGCGGGATCGGAGTCGCGGCGGTGATCCATGCCTCCGACGCAGCCGCGGACGGCCGCCGCAAGATCGGTCAGGCCTTGCGGCGCAAGCAGGGCGATTCCACTTATAAAGTCCCGATCATCGATGACCTGTCCGAAAGCGAATTGGACATGGCCTTGGGTCGGGATCATGTGATACACGCTGCGCTCGTCGCGGGGGCTGGCACGACCGGCTGTCTCGCGCGTTGGCGTCGGCTCCGCGCTTTTGATGGCGTGGCGACGGTGATCGCGGACGCAAACCCGGCCCAGGCCGGCGCATCCGCCTCCGATCCGCACGACGATGAGACGACGGACCGGCCCGAGTAGTTTCGGGATGCCGGTCGACGGGACGATGCAAACCCCCAGGGTTCGGACTGAATGAGCGATACGAAGACACCGGGCGATAAGACGCAGACCAGGGCGCCCGCGAAACCGCTGACGCTGAAGCGTCCGATCGAGCAGGGCACGGTACGGCAGAGCTTCTCCCATGGCCGATCCAAGTCGGTCGTGGTCGAGACGGTGAAGCGCCGCACGATTGGTGCTGCTCCGGCTCCCGCCGCCGCCCCGCCGCGCGAGGCTCCGGCCGCGCCGCAAACCAC